>CAYGUQ010000195.1:0-7541 GCA_964352995.1 uncultured Rhodobacterales bacterium | reverse complement strand
ATGAAGCTGTCGACGATGTAGCTCTGGCCGAGATTGGGCGAGACGTTGTCGATCTGGCTGAGCGCGACGCCGGCCACGCCCGCCACGCCCGCGCCGAGGCCGAAGGTCATCGCGTCGACCCAGCCGGTGCGCACGCCCATCGCGTCGGCCATGCGGCGGTTCTGGGTGACGGCGCGCATCTGCAGGCCCATCGGCGTGCGCTTGAGCAGAAGCGTCAGCGCCGCGAAAACCGCCAGCGCGAACAGCACGATCCAGAACCGGTTCCAGGTGATCTGCATCTGGCCGATCTGGAAGGCGCCGGACATCCAGTCGGGGTTGGAGACGGCGCGGTTGGTGGCGCCGAAGATCGACCGCACGAGCTGCTGCAGGATCAGCGAGACGCCCCAGGTCGCAAGCAGCGTCTCCAGCGGGCGGCCGTAGAGGAAGCGGCAGACGCCCCGCTCGATCGCCACGCCGACCGATCCCGACACGAGGAACGCCAGCGGGAGCGCGAAGGCCAGCGTCCATTCCGAAAGCCACGGCGCCGAGGCGACGATCGCCTGCTGCACCGCGAAGGTGGTGTAGGCGCCGAGCATCACCAGCTCGCCATGGGCCATGTTGATGACGCCCATCACCCCGAAGGTGATGGCGAGCCCGATGGCCGCGAGCATGAGCACCGAGCCGAGGCTGATCCCGAACCAGACGTTGCGCGCGGCGTCCCAGAACGCCAGCACGCGCTCGATGGCGTCGCGCGTATCTGTGGCGGCCGCCGCTACGTCCGGCGCGGCGTCGTTCTGCGCGGCGATGGCCAGCGACAGCGCGGCGCGGTCGCCGCGCGCGGCCAGCGTCTTGAGCGCGGCGACCTTGTCGGCGGGCGCCGCGCCGGCGTCGGCCAGCATGGCGGCGGCGCGCGCCTCGGCGATGATCTTCGCGATGGCGGGGTCGGTCTCCGCCGCCAGCGCCTGCGACAGAGGCTCGATCTGTTCGGGGTCGGGGCCGGAGAAGGCCGCCTGCGCGGCGGAGATGCGGACGGCGGGGTCGGGGCTGCGCAGCGTCAGCACGCCCACGGCGCTGCGGATCGCCCTGCGGACGGCGTTGTTGACGCGGATGCGCTCCGACGCGCCGCGGCCGAGCGGGCCGAGCTCCTCGCCGGTCAGCGCGTCGATGGCGACCTCCTGACGGCGCGGGCCGGCGACGCGGACGATGCGCCCGTCGGCGTTGAGCCGCTCCAGCTCGCCCTCGAGCAGCGCGTCGAGCAGGGCGGCGGCGCGGGGGTCGCCGGTCGCGCCGATGCGCGAGACGATATCGGCGCGATCGTTGAAATCGCCGTCCGGCAGCATGGCCGATAGCGTTTCGAGCGTGTCGCGGCCGGTGTCGGCGGTCTGGGCGAGGGTCGGCGCGGCTATGCTGAGCTGTAAACGGCTCGCGAGCTGGGCGAGAGCGGGGCGCATGGGTCTTGCCTTTGGGCGTGGGGGGGGGGGCCGGGCGGGGAGGAGGGCCTTCCCGGCCCCGCTGCGGTCAGGACGGCGGCGAACCGATTACTGACCCACGCCGCCGCACTGCCCGGTCTCGGTGTTGAAGTTCCCGCAGGACATCGGCGCGCGCCAGTCGGCGATCAGCGGCGCGGATTCCGGCAGGAAGTCGGACCACTCGTCGCCGAGCACGAGGCCCGAGGTCTCCCAGACGACCTCGAACTGACCGTCGTCCTGGATCTCGCCCACCAGCACCGGCTTGGTGATGTGGTGGTTGGCGCCCATCGAGGAGTAGCCGCCGGTCAGGTTCGGCACGGCGACGCCGATCATGGCGTCGATCACCGCGTCGGGGTCGGTGGTGCCGGCGGCCTCGACGGCCTTCACCCACATGTTGAAGCCGATGTAGTGCGCCTCCATCGGGTCGTTGGTGACGCGGGTGTCGTCGCCGATGAAGGCGTGCCAGGCGTCGATGAAGTCGGCGTTCACGTCGGTGTCGACCGACATGAAGTAGTTCCACGCCGCGAGGTGGCCGACGAGCGGCGCGGTGTCGATGCCGGCGAGCTCCTCCTCGCCCACGGAGAACGCGACGACGGGGATGTCCTCGGCGCTGACGCCCTGGTTGCCGAGCTCCTTGTAGAACGGCACGTTGGCGTCGCCGTTGATGGTGGAGACCACGGCGGTCTTCTTGCCGGCGGAGCCGAAGGCCTTGATGTCGCTCACGATCGTCTGCCAGTCGGAGTGCCCGAACGGCGTGTAGTTGATCATGATGTCCTCGGGCGCGACGCCCTGCGCCTGCAGGTACGCCTCGAGGATCTTGTTGGTCGTGCGCGGGTAGACGTAGTCGGTGCCGGCCAGCACCCAGCGCTCGACGCCCTCGTTCTCCATCAGGTAGTCGACGGCGGGAATGGCCTGCTGGTTCGGGGCCGCGCCGGTGTAGAAGACGTTGCGCTGGCTCTCCTCGCCCTCGTACTGCACCGGATAGAACAGGATCGAGTTCAGCTCCTCGAAGACCGGCAGCACCGACTTGCGGCTGACCGACGTCCAGCAGCCGAAGACGGCGTCGACGTCGTTCACCTCGATCAGTTCGCGGGCCTTCTCGGCGAAGAGCGGCCAGTCGGAGGCGGGGTCGACCACGACCGCCTCGAGCTGGCGGCCGAGCAGGCCGCCCTTCTTGTTCTGCTCCTCGATGAGCATGAGCATGACGTCCTTCAGCGTCGTCTCCGAGATCGCCATGGTGCCGGAGAGCGAGTGCAGGACGCCGACCTTGATCGGCCCTTCCTGCGCCGCGGCCGCGGTGGCCAGCGAGAGCGCGAGCGCCGTGGACGAGAGAATACGCATCATATGGACTGTCTCCTTGCAGATCGCTCCCCGCGCCGGCGGAGCGTTAACGTTTCATGCCCAACGAAACGCCATCGCTGCGCCGCAAGAAAGGGCGCCTGACGCATTTTGGTTGAAGCCGCAAAGTTTGATCTAAAAATAGGCAGTATTGCGCCACATGGGCCTGCGGCGAGCGCAGAACCATCTCGACTCACCGCGATGGCGCGGCATGGGACGGCGGTCGGGCTGTTGATCCCGCGCCCGGAACCCGGCAAGGAAGGCGCATCCTCCGCAGCCGACGGAACGTCCATGCGCCGCCTCTATCATCTCACGCTCTGCCCCCGCAGCCGCAAGATCCGCCTCGTGCTCGGGGAGAAGCGGCTGGAGGCGGAGCTGATCGAGGAGAAGACATGGGAGAAGCGCACCGACTTCCTGCGCCTCAACCCCGCCGGCGACGTGCCCGTGCTGGTCGAGCCCGACGGCCGCGCGCTCTGCGACAGCGCCGCCATCTTCGAGTATCTTGAGGAGACGGGGCCGGAGCCGCGGCTGCTGCCCTCCGACCCGATCGACCGGGCGGAGGCGCGGCGGCTCGTCGGGTGGTTCGACGGCAAGTTCAACGCCGAGGTCACCGAGAACCTCGTCGCCGAGCGCGCCATCAAGCGGCTCTCCCGCTCCGGCTACCCCGACAGCGCCAAGATCAAGGCCGGCGCCAAGGCGGTGAAGCAGCATGTCGAGTATGTCGGCTGGCTGGCGGAGCGCCGGCGCTGGCTGGCGGGCGACGCGCTCTCCATCGCCGACTTCGCGGCCGCGGCGCATCTGAGCTGCCTCGACTTCATCGGCGACGCGCCATGGGAGGTCAGCGATCCGGCGAAGGAGTGGTACGCGCGGGTGAAGTCGCGCCCCGCGTTCCGGCCGCTGCTGTCGGACCATCTGCCCGGCTTCTCGCCGCCCGACCACTACGCCGACCTCGATTTCTGATGGCTCAGGCGCCCGATCTTCGGGCGGCGCTTGAGGCGGAGGCCCGGAGCCTGGGCTTCGCGGGCTTCGGGGTCTGCGCGCCGGAGGCGATGCGGCCCGCCGGCGCCGCGCTGCAGGCCTGGGTGGCGGCGGGGATGCATGGCGAGATGGCGTGGATGGCCGAGCGGCTCGCCTGGCGGGCCGACGCGGGCGCCCTCTGGCCCGAGGCGCGCTCGGTCGTGATGCTCGCCGAGCCCTATCCGCCGGCCGCGGACCCGCTGGCGGCGCTCGCGACCCGCGACCGCGCCGCGATCAGCGTCTATGCGCAGGGGGCCGACTACCACGACGTCGTCAAGCGCAAGCTCAAGCGGCTCGGCCGCTGGCTGATCGACCGCGCCGGGGGCGACATAAAGGTCTTCGTCGACACCGCGCCGGTGATGGAGAAGCCGCTGGCGGAGGCCGCCGGCCTCGGCTGGCGCGGCCGCCACAGCAATCTTGTCAGCCGCGAGCTCGGCTCATGGTTCTTTCTCGGCGCGCTCTTCACGACGCTGGAGCTGGCGCGCGACGCGCCCCACGCCGACCGCTGCGGCTCCTGCCGGGCCTGCCTCGACATCTGCCCGACCGCGGCCTTTCCCGCGCCCGGCGTGCTCGACGCGCGGCGCTGCGTCTCCTATCTCACCATCGAGCTGAAGGGGCCGATCCCGCGGCCGATGCGGCCGCTGATCGGCAACCGCATCTACGGCTGCGACGACTGCCTCGCCGTCTGCCCGTGGAACAAGTTCGCCGGCCGCGCGCGGGAGATCGCCTATGCGGCGCGCCCCGAACTGGCGCGGCCGCGGCTGGCGGACCTCGCCGCGCTCGACGACGCGGCCTTCCGCGAGGTGTTCGCGGGCTCGCCGATCAAGCGGATCGGGCGCGACCGCTTCCTGCGCAACGTGCTGACGGCCATCGGCAACTCCGGCGACGCCGCGCTCGCCGAGAGCGCCCGCGCGCGGCTCGGGGACGGCTCGGCGCTGGTGCGCGGGGCCGCCGTCTGGGCTCTCTCGCGGCTGTGGCCGGCGGCGCGGCTGGCGGCCCTGCGGGTCGACGACCCCGACGCCGACGTCGCTGCGGAGTGGGCCGCGGCGCTGGGCCCGGCCTGAGGGGCGCGCCGCGCCTCGGGTCAGCGACGTCATCACAAAGACGTCGCTGGATCGAAGCGGCGCGCGCGGCCATGCTCCCCTGAGGTAAATTCTTCGGGAGAACCCATGATGCGCCGTCTGCTGACCCTCGCCCTCCTCGCCCAGTGCGCCGTGCTTGCGCCCGCCTTCGCCGACCCGGTCGAGGATGCGATCAAGGCCCGCCGGGGCTATTTCACCCTGCTCGGGGCCAACATCGGCCCGCTCGCCGCGATGGCGAAGGGCGAGATCGAGTACGACGCCGAGGCGGCCGCGACGCATGCCGGCAATCTCGAGGCGCTGGGCGGCTACATGGTCGCGCCGCATTTCCCCGAGGGCAGCTCCAACGCCGACAAGCCCGGCGACACGCGCGCCCAGCCGGCGATCTGGAGCGACTTCTCCGGCTTCGCCGCGAAGTTCGGCGACTACAAGGCCGCGGTGGCGGGCCTGCCGGCGAAGGTCTCCGGCGGCCGCGCCGAACTCGGGGCGGCGCTCGGCGCCGTCGGCGGAACCTGCAAGGCGTGCCACGACGACTACCGCGCCAAGGATTTCTGATGTCCGAGCCGGTCGAGCGGGCGCGGGTTTGGGACCCCGCGCTTCGCGTCTTCCACTGGGCGCTCGCCGCCGTGGTCGTGACGGGTTGGGGCCTCGGCGAGTTCGGGCCCTCGATCATGACGTGGCACTTCTGGTGCGGCTACGCGGCCGGCGCGCTGGTGCTGTTCCGCGTCGTCTGGGGCTTCGTCGGCCCCGAGACGGCGCGGTTCTCGCATTTCCTGCGCGGGCCGGGCCCGGTGCTCGACTATCTGCGCGAGATGCCGGAGCGCAGGCCGAGCCGCTGGCGCGGCCACGCGCCGCTCGGCGGCTGGGCGACCGTGGCGCTGCTGACGCTGCTGTCGGCGCAGGTGGCGACGGGGCTCTTCGCCGACCCCGACGACTACATCAACATCGGCCCGCTGGCGCATCTCATCCCGCCGGGCGACCGGCTGACGGCCGCGGCGCTGCACGAGATCGTCGGCAAGGCCCTTTTGACGATGGTTCTGCTGCACCTCGCCGCCATCGCCTTCTACGCGTTCTGGAAGCGGGAGAACCTGGTGCGGCCGATGATCGACGGGCGCAAGCTGGTGCGGCGGCGGGACTGAGGCTCAGCCGAGCGTCTTGCGGCCGATCTCGAGGTACTTGCGCCGCCGGTCCGCCTTCAGGGCCGCGGCGTCCTTGCCGTCGAGGTCGGCCAGCATCGCGGCGATGGCGCGGCCGGTCTCGGCGACCGCCTCAAGCGGCGCGCGCTGGGCGCCGCCGAGGGGCTCCGGCACGATGCGGTCGATCACGCCGAGCTTCATGAGGTCCTGCGCCGTCAGCCGCAGCGCCGCCGCGGCCTCGCGCATCTTCTCCGCGTCCTTCCACAGGATCGAGGCGCAGCCCTCCGGCGAGATCACCGAGTAGACGGCGTGCTCCAGCATCGCGACGCGGTTGGCGGTGGCGAAGGCGACCGCTCCGCCGGAGCCGCCTTCGCCGATCACGACCGAGACGAGCGGCTGGCCCAGCGCGAGGCACGCCTCGGTGGCGCGCGCGATGGCTTCGGCCTGCCCGCGCTCTTCCGCCCCCTTGCCGGGGTAGGCGCCGGGCGTGTCGATCAGGGTGATGACGGCGAGGCCGAACTTGTCGGCGAGCCGCATCAGGCGGATCGCCTTGCGATACCCCTCGGGCCTCGCCATGCCGAAATTGCGCTTGAGCCTGCTCTTGGTGTCGCGGCCCTTCTCGTGGCCGAGCACCACCACGGGCCGATCCTGGAAGCGCGCGAGGCCGCCGACCACCGCGTTGTCCTCTGCGAAGCCGCGGTCGCCGGCGAGCGGCGTGAACTCGTCGAACAGCGCCTCGATCATGTCGAGCGCGCGGGGACGGTCGGGGTGGCGGGCGATCTGGCACTTCGCCCACGGGTCGAGGTTGGCGTAGAGCTCGCCGAGCATCTTGCGCGACTTCGCGTCCAGCAGCGCGGCCTCGTCGCGCACGTCCATGGCGGGGTTGCGCGCGGCCAGCGCGCGCAGTTCGGCCGCCTTGCCCTCGAGCTCGGCCAAACCCTTCTCGAAATCGAGATAATGCCGCACGCCGCCCCCGCACTGCTTCAGCCGGCTCCCGGCCTCGTTCCCGCCCGCGCGACTTAAGGCGCTGCGGCCGCGAATGCAATCTGGCCGCAGGTCGCGGGGGGATGGCTGCGTCTGGTCCCATCCCGCTGGTCGGGCTAGGACGGTGGGCGAAGTTTCCGGAGTCCTTCGATGTCGAAGATCGCGTTCCTCGCCCTGCTGCTCACGGCGTTCTTCGGGCCGCCTGGCGTCGCGCAGACCGGGCCGTCGCCGCTGCAGCCCGGCGTCGCGCCGGCGACGGCGGAGACCGCGCGGCAGCCGGCCGGCGACGAGGCGCTGCGCGCGCTGCTGGAGGCGCTGCGCGACGACGCGGCGCGCGCAAGGCTCGTGGAGGAGCTTGAGCGGCTGACCGCGGCGCCGGCGGAAGCCGCCCCGCAGACGGCGCCGCAGGCAGCGCCTCAGACGGCGCCGCAATCGGCTCCCGAGGGGGGCGGGGCGGCGCAGCCGGCCGCCGGCGCCGCCGCCTCGACCGGCGCGGCCGCTCCCGTCGCCGCACGCGCGGCGCCCGACGCGGCCGCGGC
>CAYGUQ010000194.1:0-7555 GCA_964352995.1 uncultured Rhodobacterales bacterium | reverse complement strand
TGCTTGCGCAGGCGCTGGAGGCCGTGCGGGCCTTGCGCCCGTGGGTCTCCACCAGCTCCACGAGCAGGGCGTCGGCGGGGTTCTCGGGGTAGGCGGCGCCCATGGCGGCCTTCGTGGCGCGGGCGATGGAGAGGCCCAGCTCCAGCGAGGTCTCGTCGGTCAGCTGCAGCGGCCCGACCGGCATCCCCAGCATCTTCGCCGCGTTGTCGATCAGCGACGGCGCCACGCCCTCGGCGATCATCCGCAGCCCCTCGTTGATGTAGGGGATGATGCAGCGGTTGGCGTAGAAGAACCGCGCGTCGTTCACGACGATCGGCGTCTTGCGCAGCTGGCGCACGAAGTCGAGCGCCTTGGCGACCGCGACGTCGCCGGTCCGGGCGCCCTTGATGATCTCGACCAGCATCATCTTGTGCACCGGCGAGAAGAAATGGATGCCGATGAAACGCTCGGGGTCGCGGCTGGCCTTGGCGAGCTCGCTGATCGGCAGGGTTGAGGTGTTGGTGGCGAAAATCGCGCCGTCGCCGAGATGCGCCTCCGCCTTCGCGGTGGCCTCGGCCTTGATCTTCGGGTCCTCGAACACCGCCTCGACGACGAGGTCGCAGCCCGAGAGCGCGGCGTAGTCCGGGGTCGCGGTGAGGCGCGCGAGCGTCGCGGCCTTGCCGTCGGCGTCGAGCCGGCGCGCCTTCACCGCGCCGTCGCACAGGGCGTCGACCGTGGCGCGGCCGCGCTCGGCTGCGGCCTCGTCGCGGTCGATGAGCACGACCTCCATCCCGGCGAGCAGCGAGACGTAGGCGACGCCGGCGCCCATCATGCCGGCGCCGAGCACGCCGAGCTTCCTCACGGTCTGGTCGGGGACGTCGGCGGGCCGCGAGGCGCCCTTCTCCAGCGCCTGCTTGTCGATGAAGAGCGAGCGGATCATCGCCTCCGAGGACGGGTTCATCAGGACGGACGTGAACCAGCGCGCCTCGATGCGGATGGCGGCGTCGAAATCGACGAGGGCGCCTTCGTAGACGGCGCTCAGCATCGCTTTCGGCGCCGGGTAGGCGCCCTTGCTCTTGCCGTGGGTCATGGCGACGGCGCCGAGGAAGACCGGAAAGCCCGCGGGCGTGTAGGGCGCGCCGCCGGGGATCTTGAAGCCCTTCTGGTCCCACGGCTTCACGGCCGCGGCCTCGCCGGCCTCGCGCGCCCACGCCTTGGCCGTCTCGACCAGCGCGTCGGGCGGCGTCACGGCGTCGATCAGGCCCGCGGACTTCGCGCGCGCGGGGTCCGGCGTCTTGCCTTCGAGAAGGTAGGGGGCGGCGGCCATCACGCCCATCATGCGCACCAGCCGCGTCGTGCCGCCGGCGCCGGGGAAGATGCCGACGAGTATCTCGGGCAGGCCGATCTTCGCCTTGGGGTTGTCGGCGGCGAAGCGGCGGTGGCAGGCGAGGCCGAGCTCAAGCCCGATGCCCATGGCGGTGCCGGGGCTCGCCCAGGCGAAGGGCTTGCCGCCCTTGCCGGTCTTCGCGTCGGCGCCGGCCCGCTCGATCTTGCGCAGCACGCCGTGGAGCTGCATCAGGAAACCGAAGATCGTGGCGGCCGGATCGGCGCCGGCGCGCTCCTTCATCGAGGCGATGACGCCGAGGTCCATCCCGCCGGCGAAGTCGCGCTTGGCGGAGGTGATCACGGCGCCGCGCACCTCGGGGTCGGCCAGCGCGCGGTCGACGCAGGCGTCGAGCTGCGCGACGCCTTCGAGCGTGAGCACGTTCATCGACGCGCCGGGCAGGTCCCAGACGATCACGGCGACGCCGTCGTCGACGCTGTAGCTGAAGATCTCGGTCATGGCTGCTCTCCCGCCGGCGAACCGGCCCTGTCCTCAGGTCGCGCTGCTGCGCACCGCGGCGACCTTCGTTGTGAGTTGATCGTACCAGGCGCTGACGAGCGGGTCGCGCCGGCGCTCCTCGTTATGGGCCACGACGGCCGCGATGCGCGCGCCGCCCAGCGTGCGGCGGACGGCGTAGGTGACGTCCACCGCGGCGATCTCCTCGCCGACCTCGTTCAGCGGCCGCCAGGTGAGGCTGACGACATGCATCCCCGGGTCGAAGCCGTCGATGCGCACGCCGCTCGCCTCGATCGATTTCATGCCCGCCCAGCGATAGGTGTCGAGGATCTTCGTGATCTCCGACTGCAGGACGCGCGCCTCCGTCACCATCACGGTGCGGTCGGGGCGGATCACCGGAAGCGGCAGGCGATAGGCCGAGACGACCGCCTCGACGTCGCCCGCCCCGAGAGCGGCGCGGTAGTTCTCGATGAAGAGTTCGATCTCGCGGGCCATGAACGGCTCAGACCCTCTCGATGATCGTCGCGGCGCCCATGCCGGACGCGACGCAGAGCGTGGCGAGCGCGACGCCCTTGCCGCTTCGCTCCAGCTCCTCCAGCGCGGCCCCGAGGATCATGGCGCCGGTGGCCCCGAGCGGATGGCCCAGCGCGATGGCGCCGCCGTTCACGTTGACCTTGTCGTGCGGGACGTCGAAGGCCTGCATGAAGCGCAGCACGACGCTGGCGAAGGCCTCGTTGACCTCGAAGAGGTCGACGTCGCCGATCTGCATGCCCGCCTGCGCGAGGATCTTCTCGGTCACGGGAACCGGGCCGGTCAGCATGATGGTCGGCTCGGTGCCGATGCGGGCGGTGGCGCGGATGCGGGCGCGGGGCTTCAGGCCCATGCGCTCGCCGGCCTCCTTCGACCCTACCAGGATCGCCGCGGCGCCGTCCACGATGCCCGACGAGTTGCCGGCGTGGTGCACATGGTCGATGCGCTCGATCTCCGGGTAGCGCAGCAGCGCCACCGCGTCGAAGCCGGGCATGACCTCGCCCATCTCCTTGAAGGCGGGCTTCAGCGCGCCGAGAGACTGCATGTCGGTCTCGGGGCGCATGTGCTCGTCGCGGTCGAGCACCTTGACGCCGTTCTGGTCGCGCACGGGGACGACGCTGCGGTCGAAGCGGCCTTCCTCCCAGGCGCGGGCGGCGCGCTTCTGGCTCTCCATGGCGTAGGCGTCCACGTCGTCGCGGGAGAAGCCGTACTTCGTGGCGATCAGATCGGCGCTGATCCCCTGCGGCACGAAATAGCTCTTCATTGCGAGGTAGGGGTCGACGCCGATGGCGAAGCCGTCCGAGCCCATCGGCACGCGGCTCATGCTCTCCACCCCGCCGGCGACGTAGACGTCTCCGGCGCCGCCGCGGATCTGGTTGGCGGCGAGGTTCACCGCCTCCAACCCGCTGGCGCAGAAGCGGTTGATGTGCAGGCCCGGCGCGCGCTCGTCGTAGCCGGCGTAGAGCGCGGCGGAGCGGGCGATCTCGCCGCCCTGTTCGCCGACGGCGGTGACGCAGCCGAGGATGACGTCCTCGACCTCGGCGGTGTCGAGCTCGTTGCGGTCGCGCAGGGCGGAGAGCGCGCCTGCGGCGAGCCTCAGCGCCGTGACCTCGTGCAGCGCGCCGTCCTTGCGGCCCTTGCCGCGCGGCGTGCGCACGGCGTCGAAGATGTAGGCGTCGGTCATTGGTTGCCTTGCTCCGCTGTCGTCGGATCGATGAAGCGTTCGTCGGCCGTCGCGGCGCGACCCGATCCCGTCGCTCGCTCGACGCCTGCGGGCGAGGGGATCGCCCGCCGGCGGCCGCTGACGCTTCGGTGTCCTTGTCCGCGTCTTACGCGCCGCACGCTACATGCGTTGCGGCGGCGCGTGTAGGGACTGCGCCCGCGCGGGCCTCAGAACGCCTCGGCGGGCAGGTCCATCACCGGGCCGGCGCCGGAGCGGATGCGCGCGAGGCGCACCGCGGTCTCGGGCAGCAGACGGCTCATGTAGTAGCGCCCGGTCCGCAGCTTGTTGGCGTAGAAGTCGGCGTCGTCCGTCCCGGCGTCGAGCGCCTCGTGGGCGGCCCTCGCCATCATCGCCCAGGCGTGGCCGATGGCGACGTGCCCGAAGAGGTGCATGAAGTCCGACGAGCCGGCGAGCGCGGCGTTGGGGTTCTTCATCCCCTCCGCCATGAAGAACTCCGCCGCCGCCTGCAGGTCCTTCGACGCGGCCTTGAGCGGGTCGAGGAAGTCCTTCTTCAGCGCCTCATGGCCCTCGTTCTCCTTCAGGAAGGCGCGGATCATGCCGAAATAGGCCATGATCGGCCGGCCGCCCTTCATCGAAAGCTTGCGGCCCACGAGGTCGAGCGCCTGAACGCCGTTGGCGCCCTCGTAGATCATCGCGATGCGGGCGTCGCGGACGAACTGCTCCATGCCCCACTCGCCGATGTAGCCGTGCCCGCCCAGCACCTGCTGCGCCTTCACGGTGAGATCGAAGCCGGTGTCGGTCAGCACGCCCTTCAGCACCGGGATCAGCAGCGCGATCATGTCGGCGGCCTTCTCGCGCTCGGCCGCGTCGGCGTGGCGGTGCTCGGCGTCGATCAGGGTGGAGCCGAACAGCATGAAGGCGCGCGCGCCCTCGATCCACGCCTTCTGGTCGAGCAGCAGGCGGCGCACGTCGGGATGCACGATGAGGGGGTCGGCGGGCTTGTCCGGCGCCGCGGCGCCCTCGACCGCGCGGCCCTGCAGCCGGTCCTTCGCGTAGGCGGCGGCGTTCTGGTAGGCGACAACGGCTTGGCCGAGCCCCTGCATGGCGACGAGGATGCGCGCCTCGTTCATCATCGTGAACATCGCGCGCAGGCCCTTGTTCGCCTCGCCCACGAGCCAGCCCTGCGCGCCGTCATAGTTCATGACGCAGGTGGCGTTGCCGTGGATGCCCATCTTCTCCTCGACCTTGCCGCAGGTGACGCCGTTGCGCGGCCCGAGCGCGCCGTCGGCGTTCACGAGGAACTTGGGGCAGACGAAGAGCGAGATGCCCTTCACCCCCTCCGGCGCGCCGGGAATGCGCGCCAGCACCAGGTGGATGATGTTCTCGGCGCAGTCGTGCTCGCCGGCGGAGATGAAGATCTTCTGGCCGGTGAGCAGATAGGAGCCGTCGCCCTGCGGCTCGGCCTTGGTGCGCAGCAGGCCGAGGTCGGTGCCGCAATGCGGCTCGGTTAGGTTCATGGTGCCGGTCCACTCGCCGGAGGTGAGCTTGGGCAGATAGGTCGCCTTCTGCTCCGGCGTGCCGTGCTTGTGGATCGCGGAATAGGCCCCGTGGGTGAGGCCGTTGTACATCATCAGCGCCATGTTGGCGGCGGACTGCATTTCGCCCACCGCGAGCGCGACGACGTTCGGCAGGCCCTGGCCGCCGAATTCGGGGTCGCATTCGAGCGAGGGCCAGCCGCCCTCGCGCAGCGCGTCGAGCGCCTCGCGGAAGCCCGGCGGCGTGCGCACGACGCCGTTCTCCAGCACGCAGCCGGCGTCGCCGACGGCGTTGAGCGGCATCAGCACGTCGGAGGCCAGCTTGCCGGCCTCCTCCAGCACCGCGCCCGTGAAGTCGGGCGTCAGGTCCTCGTAGCCCTCGATGTCCGCGCGCTGGTCGATGCGCAGCGTCTCATGGAGCACGAAGCGGAAGTCGCGAAGCGGCGGGGTGTAGGCGGGCATGGCGGCTCTCTCCGGGTTCGGGGCGCGCGCGCCGTTTGGCGGGCGTCGGCGCGACGGTCTCGGGGCGGTCCTGCGCAGGCGTCCTGCGGCCGACCGCCCGGCCGGCGAACTCGCGCCGGCGTTGATCGTAAGGGTCGGCGGGCCCGCGAGGGCCTTGGCCGGACGATGCAGGGCGAGACGCTACTCGGCGGCCTCGGCGCGGCCGCCCTCGGCCAGCAGCCGCTCGACGAGGCCGATCTGGCCCTTCAGTTCGTCGATTGCGGCGTCCAGCTCAAGGCGCTGGGACTGCATGGCCGCGAGGCGCTCGACGGCGCGCTCCAGCGTCGCTGCGAGCTGCCGGCGCTGCCCGTCCTGCGGGTCGTAGAGCTCCAGCAATTCCTGGATGTCGTCGAGGCTGAACCCGAAACGCTTGCCGCGCAGGATCAGCTTGAGGCGCGCACGGTCGCGGGCCGTGAAGAGGCGGCGCTGACCTTCGCGGATCGGCGCGATCAGGTTGCGCTGCTCATAGAATCGCAGCGTGCGGGCGGTCACGTCGAACGCCTCGCACATCTGGCCTATGGTCATGACGCCGTGGGCGTCGAGGGAAAGAGACTGTTTCATGCCGGCGTAGATAGCTTACGCTTACGTTCGCGTCAAGTGGTGCGCGGCGACGCCTTGGCCGCGGTCGCGCCGCCCGGCATACAGGGGGCGCAGGCGCCGGCGAAGCCGCGGCGCGCGGGGGGCCATCGATGAGCGACGGGAACGGACTGCTGACGCAGATGCTGCAGGGCCTGCCCCACGCCCGTGCGCTCGGGCTGAGCGTGATCTCCGCCGGCGACGGGGTCGCGGTGCTGAGCGCGCCCTACGATCCGCGCCTCGTGGGCGACCCCGAGACCGGAGTGATTCACGGCGGCGTCGTGACCACGCTGCTCGACACCTGCTGCGGCGTCGCGGTGCTGAGCGCCAGGAGCCAGCCGCGCAGCACCGCGACGCTCGACCTGCGCATCGACTACATGCGCCCCGCGCGCCCGGGCGTCGCGGTGAAGGCGCGCGCGGAGTGCCATCGCATGACGCGCTCGGTCGCGTTCGTGCGGGCGACGGCGTGGGACGTCGACGAGGACGATCCGGTCGCCTCAGCCGCGGGCGCCTTCATGGTCGAGCTCGCCGAGCGGTCGGCGGGCGGGGAGGGCGCGGCGTGAGCGGCTTCGAGCCCGTCCACCTGCTCAAGGCGCGGCGCGACGAGGCGCTGGCGCGGCTGGTCGACCGCGTGCCCTATCACGCCTTCCTAGGCGTCAGCTTCCAGCGCCTCGGCGACGAACTCACCGGGCGGCTCAGCTATGACGACATGCTGATCGGCAACCCCGCCATTCCCGCGCTGCATGGCGGCGTAACCGGCGCCTTCCTGGAGATCACCGCGATCGTGCAGCTGGCATGGGACGCGGCGTGGGAGATCATGGAGAGCGGGCCGGAAGGCGCGGCGCGCATCGCGGCGGGCGGCTTCCCGCCGACGCCCAAGACGGTGGACGTGACCATCGACTACCTGCGCTCAGGCAAGCCGCGGGACGCCTACGCCCGCGCCCACGTGACCAAGCGCGGCCGGCGCGTCGCCAATGTGCGGGTCGAGGCGTGGCAGGACGAGCGCGCCCGGCCAATCGCCATCGCGCACGGCCACTACCTGCTGCGCGACGCGCGGTGAGCGGCGCGCCGTCGGCTTCGCCGGGCGCCGACCGATCCGCCGCATCGACTGGTTTCGGCGCGGGGCGCGTGCTCGCCATCGCGCTGCCCGTGGCGCTCTCGAACGTGACCGTGCCGCTGCAGGGGGCCGTCGACGTCGCGGTGATCGGCGTGCTGGCCTCCGAGACGCCGCTCGCGGCGGTCGGCCTCGGCGCGCAGATCTTCGCGCTGATGATCACGGTCTTCAACTTCCTGCAGATCGGCAGCTCCGGGCTGGCGGCTCAGGCGCTCGGCGCCGGCGACAACGGGCGCGTCGTCAACACGCTGGTCCGGGCGCTGGTGGTCGCCGGCTGCGTCGCGGCGCTGCTGATC
>CAYGUQ010000193.1:2070-7588 GCA_964352995.1 uncultured Rhodobacterales bacterium | reverse complement strand
TGCTCGGCTACTTCATCGAGGTCGGCGCGGCGCACGGGCCGAAGCTGACCGCCCGGCCCGAGACCTTCCGCCACCGGCAGACCATGGCCAACGCCATGCGCTTCACCACCGACGAGCTGGCGGACCTGGAGTCGCGCATCCTCGGCGCGGCGGATGCGGCGCTGGCGGTCGAGACGCGGATTTTCGGAGAGCTGCGCGGCGCGGTCCTCGCCGAGGCCGCCGTCGTGTCGGAGGCCGCCGACGCGCTGGCGGAGGCGGACGTCGCTGCGGGCCTCGCCGAACTCGCCGAGGCCGAGCGCTGGGTGCGCCCCGTCGTCGAGCAGGGCGCGGCCTTCGAGGTGGTCGGCGGGCGCCACCCGGTCGTCGAGCAGGCTCTGAAGGCGCGCGGCGAAGGCGCCTTCATTCCCAACGACTGCGACCTGTCGGGCGGCGCCTCGGCGCGCGTGCGCCTGCTCACCGGCCCCAACATGGCGGGCAAGTCGACCTGGCTGCGCCAGAACGCGCTGATCGCGGTGCTGGCGCAGGCCGGCGCCTGCGTGCCAGCAGAGGCCGCGCGCATCGGCGTGGTGGACCGGCTGTTCAGCCGCGTCGGCGCCGCGGACGATCTCGCGCGCGGGCGCTCGACCTTCATGGTCGAGATGGTGGAGACGGCGGCGATATTGAATCAGGCCGGCCCGCAGTCGCTGGTCATCCTCGACGAGATCGGGCGCGGCACCGCCACCTATGACGGGCTCTCGATCGCCTGGGCGACGCTGGAGCACCTGCACGACGTCAACCGCTGCCGCGCGCTCTTCGCGACGCACTACCACGAGCTGACGGCGCTGGCGCAGCGGCTCGACGCGCTTGCCGTGAACATGCTGGCGGTGCGGGAGTGGGAGGGCGAGGTCGTCTTTCTCCACGAGGTCCGCCCCGGCGCGGCCGACCGCTCCTACGGCGTGCAGGTGGCGCGGCTGGCGGGTCTGCCCGCCGTGGTCGTAGACCGCGCCCGCGAGGTGCTGGCGGCGCTTGAGGAAGGCGCCCACGCCGGCGGCGCGAAGCCGATGGCGCTGATCGACGACCTGCCGCTCTTCGCCGCGGCCCGCGCGCCGGCGCCCGCGCCCGCGGCGGCCTCCCCCGCGCTGGACAGGCTGGGCGCGCTCGACCCCGACGCGATGACGCCGCGCGAGGCGCTCGACGCGCTCTATGCGCTGAAGGCGCTGGCGGGCGGCGCTTGACGCGCTGAGCGCGCCCTCAGCGGGCGAGCTCGGCGATCACCCGCCTCGCGAGCGGCATGCCTTCCTCGCGCGACATTCCCGGCTTCAGGCGCGGATCGTAGAGGACTCGCAGCAGCGCCTCGTCATGGGCCGTCAGCAGCGCGAACTCCTGATCGTCGTTGAAGACCGAGGGCCGGGCGCCGACGAAGTCGTTGCCCGGCCCCAGCGCCTGCGCGAACTCCTCATGCGCGCAGCTCTCGCGCAGCAGGCCCGAGGTCTCCGCCTTGATGAGGATCACGCCGAAGACGATGGCGCCGTCCGGTTCGCCCACGCGCACGCTCGCGGCGCAGGGGATCTCGTATTCGTCGGTGCGCAGGCGGTAGGCGAGCCCGCTGTCCACCGGCGCGTCGCTCGCGTCGAGCCGGGCCGCGATGCTGCGCCGCGCCTCGCGCGAGACGATGAGGACCAGAAGATTCGGCGGCGCGCCCTCGGTCGCCTCGTCGATGGGCAGCCGGGTGATCGACGAGAGGCGGCGCGCGAGGCCGGCGTAGGTCTCCATGTCGGCGCGCTCCACCGCGTCGCCGATCAGCGCGTAATGGATGGGCTCCACCCATTTGAGGAGCGGGGTCTCGCGCTCCCGCGGGGCCAGCGCGCCCGATTCGAAGGTGAATTCGGTGAAGAAGGCGATGCGTTCGAGGTTGCGGGCGAGGTCCTCCGCCGACCACGGCGCATCGGGCGGGTCGTAGTCGGTGCGCATGCCGCCGGCGTCGCGCACCGCCGCCGTCAGCTCGGCATAGCTGCGCGCCGCCTGCTGCTCGACCGAGCAGGCGGCGGCCAGCAGGCCGAGCGCCGCCAGCGCGACGCGGGCGGCGCGGCCTGGGCTCAGTTGACGGCGGTCCCGATGGTGTCGCCAGTCCCGCTCGCCTTGGCGCGGGCGGCGGCGAGCGTGTCCTTCAGCGCGCCCTCCATCCTGACGAGCTCCGCCTCGGCCGCGACGCGCCGCGCCTTGCCCTCGTCGGCGATCTGGAGGCTTTCGTTGATGGTGGCGATCAGGCGGTCGTTGGCCTGCTTCACCGCCTCGATGTCGAACACGCCGCGCTCCATCTGCTCGCGCACCTCCCGGTTGGCCATCTGGAGGTTCTCGGCGTTCTTCGTGAGCAATTCGTTGGTGAGGTCGGTCGCGCCCTTCACCGCCTCGGCCGCGTCGCGCGAGCGGGCGATGGTGACGGCCTGCGCAAGCTGCGTCTCCCACAGCGGAATGGTGTTGACCAGCGTCGACTTGATCTTGCCGATCAGGGACTTGTCGTTCTCCTGCACCAGCCGGATCGAGGGCAGCGACTGCATCGTGACCTGGCGCGTCAGCTTCATGTCGTGGACGCGGCGCTCGAGGTCGTCGCGGGCTGCGCGCAGGTCGCGCAGCTCCTGCGCCGCGATCACCGCCTCGCCCTCGGGCGCGGCGGAGACGGCGGCCTCCTTGGCCGGGATGTCGCCCGAATCGAGCCCGGCGATCTTCGC
Organism: uncultured Rhodobacterales bacterium; assembly: GCA_964352995.1. GTDB lineage: Bacteria > Pseudomonadota > Alphaproteobacteria > Rhodobacterales > Rhodobacteraceae > Rubrimonas. The sequence goes on along the minus strand of CAYGUQ010000193.1, from coordinate 4,880 downwards.
CTCGCCGGCGGCGATGTAGAGGCCGAGCTCGTCGTAGAACGCCAGCGTCTTCTCATACAGGCGGTCGAGGAACTTGATGTCCTTGAGCAGCGTCGTCTCGTGGCCGAGCAGGTCGTCGGCGATCTTGTCGATCTGGCCGCGCACGCCCTCGTACTGGGCGACGAACTCGGCGACGGGCGTCGCCTTGCCCATCAGCCACTCCCACCAGCTCCGGTCGCGGCCGGGGTTGAGCTCGGCGACGTCGAAGCCGCGGATCGAGCTGACCATGCGGCCCAGCGCGTCGCCGGCGGGGCCGGTGTCCTTGTTGCGCACGCCGTCGAGCATCTCGTTCGAGATCGCCGTCAGCTCCTCCTGCGCCTTGGAGCCGAAGGTGATGATCGACTGCGTGTCGCCGAGGTCGAGTTCGGCCATGCGCGCCTCGATGGCCGCGCGCTTGTCGGCCGGCGCGGCCTCCAGCGGGACGATCTCCGCCGCCGGGGCCGGCAGGTTCGCCAGCGTGTCGGCCTCCGCCAGCGCGGTTTCCGCCCTGGCCCGGATGTCCTGCGCCCGATCGTCCTGCGCCATGTCCGTTCTCTCCCTGAAATCCTGCGGTTGCGCCCAGGCGACCGTCAGACGCCTTCCACCCTCAGCCGCTCGCGCAGCACGTCGATCTCCACGTCCAGCGCGGCGCGGTCGGTCTCGGTCAGGGCGTCGCGCGACCGCGCGAACTGCGCCGACAGATCGTCCAGCAGGGCCCTGTAGCGCTCGGCGGCGGCGGCGTCGCCCGTCTCCGCCCAGACCTGCGCGAAAGCGACCGTCGCGTCGCGCGCGCCGACCAGATAGACCGCGAGGAACCGCCGCGCGCGGCGCATCTCGCCGGGGTTGCGCTCCAGCCGCGCCACGACCTGCTCGGCGTCCGACGCGAGCGCATGGACGCGCTTCGCGAGCGCATCGTCGCCGAGCCCGTCCGCCGCGGCGGTCATTTCGGCGATAAGGCGTCGCGCCGTCTCGATGCGCGTCACGGCGGCGTCGAGCGCCTCGCCCTCCAGCCCGTCGAGGCCCTTGCCGCGCACCGGGTCAGGCCCGAACGCGACGACGTGAAGCCCCGCCGCCAGAGCGCCGAAGAGCGCGGCGGAGGCGAGGCCGTCGCCGCCGAGCGCCCCGCAGGCCGCGACGCCGAGGCCGGTCAGCGCGGCGCCGAAGAGTTTTCGGGGAATGGCCGGCGGGCGGGCGATCGCGCTGCGCGCATAGGCGGCTGCGGCCGTCTCGCCGTCGCGCGTCAGCTTCGCCGCCAGCAGCAGCGCCGCCCAGGCGCCGACGAGGCCGACGAGCCGCCCCATGTCGCCGGACATCGTCGCCCAGAGCGCGCCGAGCGGCAGCAGGCTCGGCCAGAGCGACAGCGCCGCGGCGCGCATCGAGGTCGACCGCACCGCCCGGCCGGCCCAGGGCCGCGCCTTCGGCGCGACGCGCGGCGTGGCGCGCACGCCCTCCTCGCCCCGAGCGCCGGGCGAGTGCGCTCCGCCGAAGCGACGCGCGCCGCTCATTCCGCGGCCGCCGCCGGCGTCGTCTGCGCAGGCTCGGCGCCGAAGGTGGCCTGGCAGGACGCCGCCACGAGCAGCAGCGCGAGCGCGAGATACGCCGCCGCCCTCACCGTTCCACCGCCCATGCCGCCGCCCCCGGTTAACCAGCGGTTAGCATATAGACCACCGGGGCGCCCGCCGCTACCGCGCCCCGGCGTCGCTTGGCGGGGACCGGCGGCGCGCTACGTTCGCCGCAGCCTCAGGAGGAGCACATGCGCATCGAAAGAACCGCGAAGGCGCTGATCGCAGCCGTCATGCTGCTCGCGGGCGGCGTGGCGGCGGGCGGCGACGCGGCGGCGAACCCTCTCTCGGGCAGGATCTTCGATGTCGCGGCGGGGCGCGAGATCTCCTACGAGGCGCTCGTCGAGGCGCTCTCGCGCAGCGACGTCGCCATTCTCGGCGAGGTGCACGACAACCCCTGGCACCACGCGGCGCAGGAAGGCCTCGTGCGCGCGCTCGCTCCGCGCGCCCTCGCCTTCGAGATGATCGCGCCGGACATGGAGGGGCCGCTGGAGCGCCTGCGCGCCGAGCGCGCGCCGCGCCCGGCGGTCGGCGAGGCGCTGCGCTGGCGCGCGCGCGGCTGGCCCGACTGGGAGATGTACGCCCCCATCCTCGAAGCGGCGCCCGCCGTGCCCGTGACGGGCGGCGCGGTCTCGGCGGAGCTGCTCGGCGCGGCGATGCGCGACGGCGCTGAGGCCGCGGCGCGGCAGGCGGTCGGCGCCGCGGTGGCGCGCTACGACGTCGGCGCGATGCTGGACGATTCGCAGCGCGCTCAGGCCGGGGCCGATCAGGTCGCCGCCCATTGCGGCGCGATCCCCGAGAGCGTCGGCGCGCAGATGGTGGAGGCGCAGATCCTGCGCGACGTCGCCTTCGCCGACGCCGCGCTGCGCGCCCGCGCGATGGGATCGGCGGACGGCGGCCCCGTCGTCGTCATCGCCGGCTCAGGCCATGCCCGGCGCGACGTCGGCGCCCCGCGCGCGATGCAGGCAGCGGAGCCTGACCTCTCGGTCGCGAGCGTGGCGCTGCTGGAGCAAGGCCATGCGACGGACTGGCGCGACCATCTGGGACAGGACGCCGCGGCGCGCTTCGACTACGCGTGGTTCTTCCCCGCCGCCGAACGCGACGACCCCTGCGAGGCGTTTCGGGCGCGCAGGGCCGCGCCGTGAAAGGCTCTCTCAGCCGCCCTTGCGGATGAGGTAGCGCCCCGGCCCCTGCTCCAGAAGGGCGTGGCCTGCCTCGGCGCAGAAATGC
>CAYGUQ010000193.1:0-2060 GCA_964352995.1 uncultured Rhodobacterales bacterium | reverse complement strand
GTCCACCACCGCCGCCGGGTCGTCGGCGAGCACGCGCAGGACGGCGCCCTCCGCCATGCCCTGAAGCCGCTTGCGGGCCTTCAGCACCGGCAGCGGGCAGAGCAGGCCGCGCGCGTCGAGTTCGTCGTCAGCCGCATCGGCCATGGTTCGCCAGCCCTTTCCCAACCCCGTTCGCAGGCCCGCTCGCAGGCTCGTTACACGCCCGGCCCGCTTGCCGTGGCGGCCAGCCGCGCGCTAGGTCGCCTGCGGCCCCCCTGGGCAGCAGCGGATATAGACCGGAGACCGCCATGCGCGCAGCCCCCCGCGCCCTTTTCGCCGCGAGCCTGCCGGCCCTCGCGCTGCTCGCCGCCGGCGGCGCCGCGGCGCAGGCCGGCGACGAGCGGCCGGCTTCCTATGTCGTGCGCAACGCCGCGGCCATCGACGCGCCGCTGACCGCGACGTCGCCCGACGCGGCCGGCGGGGCGGCGACGGCGGCGGTCTTCTGCGCCGGATGCCATGGCGCCGGCGCGGCGCCGGCGCTCTCCGCCGCCGCTGCGGGCCGGGACGCCGCGGCGCTGCGGCTCGCGATCGTCAATCTCGCGGTCGCGCGGCCGGAGATCGAAGGCCACGCCTTCTACGACCTGCCGCCCTTCGACCCCGAGGCCGCGACGATGCCGGCGACCGCCCTGACGGCGCAGGAGGTCGAAAATCTGGTGGCCTACCTTGTCGCGCTCGCCGCCGGCGCGCGCGAAGGTGATCGGCCCTGAGCGCCGCCGCGCTCGACCGCGCGCCGTTCCCCCGCTAAGTCGCGGGACCGAGGCGATGGGAGCGATGCGATGGGTGTGGGCGATCTCGGCGTGTTGCTGGCCTTTGCGGGCGGCGTCCTGAGCTTCCTCTCGCCCTGCGTGCTGCCGCTGGCGCCGCCCTACCTCGCCTTCATCTCCGGCCAGACGCTTGAGCAGATGACGGACCCCGACCGCGAGGAGCGCACGCTGACACGGCTCGCGCTGGTCGCTGTCGGGCTGCTGGCGCTGGCCTTCGCGCAGATGATCCTGTCGGGCGGGCGGCTGAGCCTGCTGGGCGGCGGCGCGCTGCTCGGCAGCGTCGGCATTCTCGGCTGGACGCTGGCGCGGGACGCGGTGACGCGCCGCGTGTTCACTTCCGCCGCGTTCTTCGTGCTCGGCCTCGCGACCGTCTTCGTGGCGTTGGGCGCGACCGCTTCGGCGGTCGGCCAGACGCTGCTCGCCAACAAGGCGCTGTTCGGGCAGGTCGCGGGGCTCGTGATCTACGTGCTCGGCCAGCACTTCATCGGCCTGAAGCGCTCGCTCGTCACCGTGGCCATCATGCTGGGGCTGTGGGCGCTGGCCGTCGTGCTGCAGGGCGGCGCGCTGGACGCGGCGATCATGGAGAACGCCTTGCCGCTGGCTGGGCTGATCGGCCTAGGCGCCGCGCTGCAGTTCTCCGGCTACGACCATATCCCGTTCCTCTACCGCGAGGCGCGCTTCGACGCGGGCCGCGAGACCGGCGGCCTGCTCGGCTCCTACGTCGTGGGGCTCGCCTTCGCGTTCGGCTGGACGCCCTGCATCGGGCCGGTGCTCGGCACGATCCTGGCGCTCGCGGGCTCGCGCGACACGATCGGCGAGGGCGTCCTGATGCTGGCGGTCTACGCCGCCGGGCTCGGCCTGCCCTTCCTGCTCGCGGCGCTCTTCGTCAGGCCGTTCATGCGGTTCATGCGCCGGTTCCGCCGTCACATGGGTCGGGTGGAGGCGACCATGGGCGGCCTGCTCGCCTGCGTCGGCCTGCTGATGCTGACGGGCCAGTTCGAGACGCTCGCCTACTGGCTGCTGGAGGCCTTCCCCGCCCTTGGCGCCATCGGCTGATCGTCGCGCCGGCGCAGCGCCCATTCGAGCGCGGCGACGCGCAGCGCGCTCGCCAGCCCCTGATCCGGCGGGCGGCGCGCGTCGATCCGGCTCGCGGTCGCGTTGAGCGAGGCGCCGTCGGCCCGCGCCATCTCCGCCAGCGCCGCCCAGAAGGCGGGCTCCAGCGTCACCGACGTGCGATGCCCCGAGAGGGTCAGCGAG
>CAYGUQ010000192.1:0-7589 GCA_964352995.1 uncultured Rhodobacterales bacterium | reverse complement strand
GTGGCCTCGTTGATCTCGCTTGCGGCGAAATCGAAGCCCGTGAGGTCCTTGTAGGCGGGAAAGCGCGCCGCCTTCATGTGATAGGCGATCGAGCGGACCTCGCGTTCGGCGAGCTCGGCCTTGAGCAGCTGGGACAGGATCGGCACGGCGGCTTCGAAGGCTGGCGCGCCCTGCTCCATCAGCTCGGTGATCGCCTGGGCCATGCCGTACATCTTGAGGCTGCGGAGCATGATCACGATGGCGCCGCTGGCGGGGTCATGACGCATGACGGCCTCCGACGGTCCGGGCCCGCAGGGCGTCGTAGCGCCCGACATCGGCCTTGGGTTCGCGGCGCAGGGCCAGCGCTTCTGGCGTGTCGATGTCCGGCCCGGTGGCTGTCTTGCCGTCCACCAGGCGGTGTGAGGCATGTTCAGCACATGGGTCTTGGTCGCCACGCCTTCGGCGAGCGCCAGCTCCACCGCGGTCAGCACCGCCTCCTCGTCGTGGTGGAGCACCAGCGCGAGGATATCGACCATCTCGCGGTCACCGCCGACATGCCGCAGCATCAGGGTCTGTAGCTTCCTGAAGCCGTCGGGCAGTTCAGCGAAGGGCGCCCCATTGCGCAGGGCGCCGGGCTTGCGCTGGATGACGGCCAGATAGTGCCGCCAGTCATAGAAGGTGCGCGGCGGCAGGTGGTGTGACCGCTGGATCTGCCGCTGGTGCTCACACAGGACCTGCCCCTCGGCCACCGCCACGAGCCGGTCGGGGTAGATGTGCAGGCTGACAGGCCGGTTCGCGAAAGACGCCGGCACGCTGTAGCGATTGCGCTCGAAGGTGATCAGGCAGGTGGGCGACACCCGCTTGGGCTGCTCGACGAAACCGTCGAAGGCGGGCGGCAGCGGCATCAGCGCCGCCTTCTCCGAAATCCACACATCGGCGATGGCGCCGGGCAGGCCGCCGTGCTCGGTCTCCCGCCACAGCGCGATGCCACGCTGCTCCAGCCAGGCGTTCAGGGCGTCGAGGTCGGGGAAGGCCGGCATCTGCCGCCACAGCCGCGGCCGGGCGTCCTGCACCCCCTTCTCGACCTGGCCCTTCTCCCAGCCCGAGGCCGGGTTACAGAAGGTCGGTTCGAACACGTAGTGGTTCGCCATGGCGAGGAACCGGGCGTTGACCTGGCGCTCCTTGCCGCGGCCGACCCGATCGACCGCCGTACGCGATCGTCGGGCGATTGATCCGCAGGATCAATCGCTGATCCTCCTCACTGTCGTAGATCCCCCGAGCCGGGACGCCGCCAAGAACGCGGAACCCGTGCCAGTGGGCGTCGAACAGCATCTCGTGGGTCTGAAGCAGATAGGCCCGCAGCACGAAGGCCCGGCTGTGCGACAGCTTCATGTGGGCCACCTGCAGCTTGGTGCGTTCGCCGCCGATGACCACGAAATCCTCGCTCCAGTCGAACTGGAACGCCTCGCCCGGCCGGAACAGCAGCGGCACGAAGATGCCACGGCCCGCCGTCTGCTCCTCGCGCCGGTCGCGGGCGAACGCCGACACCCGGCCGTAGGAGCCGGTGAAGCCGAGCGCGACCAGATCGGCATGCAACCTCTTCGCCGTCCGGCGCTGCTTGCGGCCCTTGGCGGCCTCCGTCTTCAGCCAGCCGGCCAGCTTCTCGGCGAATGGATCGAGCTTGCTCGGCCGCTCCGGCGTCGCGAACCGCGGCTCGACCGCGCCGGACTTCAGGTACTTGCGGATCGTGTTGCGCGACAGGCCCGTCCGCCGCGCGATCTCGCGGATCGGCAGCTGCTCCCGCCGCGCCATGCCTCGGATGACGTTCAAAAGTCCCATGTGGATCACTCCATTGCCCCCGTCGCACTCGGCTCGGGGGGACGGTCGCATGGGTCAAATCTCAGTGGAAATCAGGCGGCTTCCCGGGTCAGTTCCGCGTGGAAATCAACAGCCGGGCGGACGGCTGATGCTCACGGCGGGCCCCGATCACGACATCGCGACTGGCGTCGTCTGCGGCGAGGCGCTCCATCACGCCAGCCTGTCGTCATCGGAGTACGCCGAGTTGCTCGAAGCGGCCGGGCTTCGGCGGGATCGCTTCGTCGCGGAAGACCCCGACTGCGACATGCACAGCGTGCTGCTCGCCGGCCGGGATACGGAGCTTTCGGCGATCAGTTCGGATGCTGCGATGCGCTCCATATGACTGGCGGCGTCTTGATGACGCGGTAGCGAGAGGCCGTCTACCACGTCCCGCTGGCGCCCCGCGACCGACCGAAATCGGGAGTGACCTTCGGAGCGCAGGCTGACCAATGCCCCCCTGCGCGGATGGCTGGATGGAGCGTGGACGGTCGGTCGCGCGGGCCGGGCCGAAGGGTTCTCCCATGGAGACGCCTGGCGTGAGCGAGGGTATGATGCGCGGAATGCGCTCGGTCGCGTCATAGATCGCCGCCCGCTGAAGCGCACGACGGTACCGCCGGTCGACACTGCGGTTTGAACGTCAGCTTGGTTGGCGATGACGCGAGATCGTATTCCAGCATGACAGATGCCCGTTGCGTCGCGTAGCCTCGGATCCAACGCATCCGCTCTTGAGACGCTCATGCTCGACTGGACCGGCTTCGCCGCGATCCTCGCCGCCTTCTTCATTGTCGCGGTCTCGCCCGGACCAGCCACACTCGCGGTCAGCACAGTGTCGGCCGCCTCAGGTCGGCGCAGCGGCATGGTGTTCGGCGCTGGCCTTGGGCTGGGCCTCGCGTTCTGGGGCGTCATCGCGGCGACCGGCCTCGGGGCGATCCTACAAACTACAACGCAGTTCCTTGCTGCGCTCAAGATTGCAGGCGGCCTCTACCTACTTTGGCTGGCTTACGGTTCCGCCCGATCTGCGATGCGCCCGAACGATGAGGCGACAGCCTCTCGCGGTGCGCTGTCTCCAACAGAAGGGCGGTGGTTCTTGCGCGGGTTCGTGCTGAACTTGTCGAACCCCAAGGCCGTCGTCGCCTGGATGGCGGCGCTGTCCGTCGGCCTCGGGGCGGATGACGGGATCGGAGGCCTCGTCTTGGCGACCGTGGGCTGTGCTGTGATCGGTTTTGCGATCTACGCCGGCTATGCCGCGGCCTTCTCGCTCTCCATTGTGATGCGGTTCTACATCCGGCTCCATCGCTGGATCGGCGGCGCGGTCGCCGCTGTCTTCGCGCTGGCCGGTTTCGCGCTTCTCCAGTCAGCTTTCGCGCGCGGGCCCGAAGCGGCGTAATTCTTGAGTCGGAAGCATCATTGCGGCCCGATCGCACGCCAGGCCGCTCGTCCTCGCTGAGACATCGGTCGACGCGAGCTCGGGGCGGCGCTCCGCCGCGCTCGGCGCGAACGGCCGCTCCGTGGACGTTCCGGCCCGACCTTTGGCGCGCATCTTAGGGTCTCGGTACGACCCGCTGCCCCGAGGACGCCCGTTGTTGAGGATCCTCCCGCCGCTCGCGCGACCGGCTGTCGACGGGGGACCGGCAGACGCGCCGCGACCGGCCGACAACGGGAGGACCCACGCGCGTGGTTTGATCTTGACGTCTTCGCGCAGGCAGCGTGTCTTTCGCACTGAAAAAGTTCTTCGCAACGATCGCAGAGGTAGGCCGCGTGGCGGGTCGCGGCATGAGGGGCCGCGATCGCCACCCTTGGACAGGAGCCGCCCGTGCGTCTCGCCGTGCTTGCTGACATTCACGGCAATCTCCACGCCTTGGACGCTGTTCTCGTGGATGTGGCCGCCCATGCTCCGGACCGCGTTCTCGTCCTCGGCGATCACGCGAGCGGTCCGCTGGACCCCGCTGGCGCGCTGGATCGACTGATGGCGCTGAGCGGCGACGTCCGGTGTCTGCGCGGCAATCATGATCGATGGCTGGTCGAGACGCCGCAGTCGGCGATGGGGCCGTCTGACGCCTACGCGGCCTCCATGCTGTCGCCTGACCACCTCGAATGGCTGAAACACTTGCCGCCCGCTTTGGCCTTTGACGACGTGTTCGCGTGTCATGGAACACCCGCAAGCGACACGACCTACTGGCTGGAGGAAGTCCTCGGGGACGGTGCGGTTCGTCGACGGCCGCGCCGTGACGTCGAGGCCTATGCGGCCGAAGGCGCGGCGCTTGGCGCCGATACCGCGACGCTGCTGCTCTGCGCTCACACCCACCTGCCCCGGTGCATGGCGCTGAGCGACGGCAGGCTGTTGGTCAACCCTGGCTCAGTCGGGCTGCCCGCCTATGACGACGATGAGCCCTTTGCCCACGTGATGGAGGCAGGCACTCCGCATGCGGCGTACGCCTTGCTGGAGGATCGTCGCGACGCCGGCGCCCCTGTGGCCTGGTCCGTCACCCACCGCCTCGTCCCCTACGACGCCGAGGCGGCGGCAAAGCTGGCGGACGCCAACGACCGCCCCGACTGGGCCGCCGCCCTGCGAAACGGCTGGATCAGCGCCTAGCGGCGCCGCAAATCGCCGCCAGCTGCAGCGCATCACCCAACGCCTTGGTGCGCCATCGCATCGACGAGTCTTCGTCCAGGTGAGGGCTACGCCGAGCGACCCCAGGCGCGGCTGTCGATCGGCGTGGGGTCTCTACGCCGATCGGCGTCACAGGTCATTGATCTCGCTTCATGCAGAGGGTGAGAACACCGCACCTATTGACAGCATGGGCGTGTCGGTGATGCTGCGCCAGCCTGTTGCGCCAAGGCGGGTTTTCCGTCGAACGCCGTCCACCGGTTCGGCGACTGGGCGCCTCAGTTCAGGCTGGCTCTGTCGACAAACCGGATGACGGTCTCGATCAGGGCGGCCCTCGGATAGTTGTTGCGGTCCGCGGCTGCCGCTGCGACCGCCGGCGCCGTCTCTGCGATCGGCAACGCCGCCGCCCAGTGGTCGGCGCGCGGGTGGCCGAGCAGGACGGCGCCGGGCGTGGACTGCTCCTCCACGGTCAACTGCCCATCGGCCAGCGCGCCCGGCGCCGTCAGTGTGCGCCACCCGCCCGCCAGCGCGCGGGAGACCCGGTCCCGCTCGACGAAGCTCGCCAGCACGAAGACCGACGGCGCCGCCGGACGCGGATGGGCGGCGAGCCGCGCGGCGCGCACGTCCGGGCGCAACGACCACAGCGCGTGGCCGTCATGGGGAGCGCACGCCGTGCCGGGCGCATGTTCGATCAGGGCGTCTAGGACATGCGGGGCCGTCATCGCGAGTTGCGCCCCGCCGAGCGCTCCGGAGATCGAGACGACCGCATCGACGCGCATGGCCGCCTCCGGATCGGCGCCGAGCATCTCGAGAATGTCGGTCGCGCCCTTGGAGTAGCCGACCAGCAGCGTCCGAGTCCCCGGCGCATCGGGAAGCTCGCTGAGCGTCTTCCCGATGACGGCGGCGTTCCATCGGGTTCCCGAGAGCCCCGCCACCGGCGCGTCGACCACGTCGACGCCGATCTCCGCCAGCCGCTCCCGCGCGTCGCCGAACATACGAAACCATGGGGCGACGCAATCGGACGCGTAGCCGGACGCCATCACGACTCGCCAATCGGAGCGCAGCGGTTGGAGCGTCTCCGCCAGCGGGGCCGCGGGCGTCTCGGACGAGTCGCGCCACAGGAAGGCGTCGCAAGGGCCGGCGTCGGGCGCCGTCGCGCCGAGCGTGTCGCAGAAGATCTGGCGGAATGCGGCGCGCTCGTCGCCCGCAAGCCCGTCGGCGGCGAGAACCCGCGCGCTCACGACAGCCGGATCGAGCGGCGGCGTCGCGGCGCAGCCGGCGGCCAGCAGGCCGAACGCTGCGGCGGCCCCCCTCACTGCGACGAGGTCTCGACGCCGCGCGCGATCTCGTCAAGCGTCGTCCACGGCAGGAAGACCGGGTCCGCCGGCACGCGGGCGCTCTCTGGCAGGAAGAAGACGACGCGGAGGCCGTCGCTGAAGTAGGGGTCGTCCTCCGCGTTGCGGGCGGGGGCCGAAACCGGGGCGGCGGGAGCGCCGGATGCGAAGCCGAGGCGGGCGACGCCGCCATGGTCGATCAGATTCTGCAGCAGGAAGAAGCGCGCTTCGTCCACATCCGGGTCGATCACATGGGTCGTCGGCGGCCACACCCGCCCGGAGAACTTGACCCCGTCGTCGCGGCTCGCCTGGCCAAGCCAGACGTGCCGACCGCTATGGCGCACCGGTGCGAGCCAGAGCCGCATGTGGTTGCGTTCGACGATGGTCGGTCGCGCGCGCTGAAAGGCGAGGTCCTGCGCGCGGCCGAAGACGTAGAGGTCGGAGACCGGCGCGTAGCGATAGCGCCCACCGAAGAGGAACGCGCCGGCGATGCGCTGCAGCGAGCCGGAGGTGACCGGCGCCGTCGCATCCCAGCCCGCCGAGATCAGCGCGTCGCGCACGCTGTCCAGCGATCCGACCAGCGCGATATTGAGCGGGTCGCCCGGCGTTCCGTCCTCTGCGCGGGTGGTCCCCGGGGCCTCTGTCTCGACCCAGCGACGAAGGCCCTCGTCGTCGAGATCCGGCGTCGCCGTGTCGGCCAGAAGCTCATGCGGCGCGTCCAGATAGTCGGTCGGGAGGCCCGGCACGGGCGACAGGAAGTGAAAGGCGAGGCGCTGGCGCTCCGGCCCGTGCAATTCCACCGAGAACGACTTGGCTCCCTCGTCGTCGCGTGCGTAGACGAAGCCGCTCACGCGCTCGCCCGGTCCGACGAAGAACGGGATCAGCGCGGCGTCCAGCCGCGCATAGAGCGCCTCGGTGGACTCGACGCTGAACTGCGCCGCGCGACGCGCCGCCTCGTAGGGCGGGAAATAGTCCTCGTCGACGGCGTGCGGGAAGAGCCAGAGCCCGTCGTGATGGCCGTTGTCGATCTCGATCCAGACTGGCTGGATGTCGAGTTCCGTCAGGTCGAGGTCGAACGCCGCCTTCGTCTCCTCTCGCCCAAGCGCGACAGCGCGGACGGAGACGGGGCCATGCGTCTGCTCGATCAGCCGCGCGAGGTGATCAGGCGCGGAAACCGTGGGCGCCGGCGCCGCGCACCCGGCCGCCAGGAGAACCCATGTGCACAACAGCGCAGCCGCCGGACCGGCCGCACGTTCACGTCGGAGCATCATCTCAGAACTCGCCGGACAGCGGAGACGGATCTCATTGTGCGAAGTGACGCCGATTTCCGCGAACCGTCCAGCCTCCGCATGCGCACACTGGCCTAAGCCGGGGTCGTTTAGCGCGCCGTCGCAGGCGGCGCCCCGAACCAGATACAACCCTCCAGCAGTCCAGCCTTTCGGGCGGCGCGCCGATTCCGCTCGATCTCGCCATGCTCCGGGCCAGCGTTCACGATTTAAATGGCTTTGGCTTGCGCGATGTAGGTCATAGACGCCATGCAACCGCGAGGGGCCGTCCTACTGGCTGACCGCCCGGTTACGCGACCGGCGGCTTCCGGGAGAAGGCTCCCGGCGGATGGTCTCGATGGACGCGTGGAAGCAAACGTGTTGACCGGCGCGGGGGTTCGACGCCGATCGGCGTCGCCTGTAGATGATACCTCGATAGCGGGAGGGGTCACGCAATACCGCCTATCCACACCCGGCATCAGGCGAGCATGCGCGTGTCGCCGCAGACCGAGAGCGCCTGGCCGCTGATCGTGCGGCCGCGCTCGC
>CAYGUQ010000191.1:0-7630 GCA_964352995.1 uncultured Rhodobacterales bacterium | reverse complement strand
CTCCGAGCGGTGGATGAAGGGGTAGAGCCCGGTGAGCTGCGTCGCGCGCGCCGGGCGGCAGGGCGCAGACGGCGTGAAGTGGCGGGTGAAGGCGACGCCCTCCGCCGCAAGCGCGTCGAGCGTCGGCGTCCGCGCCGCGCTGTGGCCGAGAAAGCCCAGAGCGTCGCCCCGCCACTGGTCGGCGGTGATCAGCAGAACCTTTCGCGCCATCGGACCAAGCCCTCCACGTGGTCCAGTAGCCCGACGCCGCGACGTTTTCGAGACAATTGCGCTCAGACCGGGCGGCCTTCGGGATGACGGGCCGCGCGGCGGGCCGGGCCGTCAGCCGGCGCCGCGCATGCGCCCGGCGCGCGCCATGATCTCCACGAGCCGCCCGGCGTCGAGAGCGGGAACCGTGCGGCCGGCGGGCTTGACCGTCGGCGCCGCCTCGCCCGCCAGCAGGGCGTTCAGAACGGCCTCCTCGACCGCCTCGACCGCGGCGAGATAGACCGGGTCCAGCACCTCGTTGTTGAGCGCTGCGCGCGAAACGCGCGACGGCGAGAACTGCGGCAGATCCGTCGGATCGGCGACCGAGAAGGCGAGGAACACGTCTCCGGAGTTGTTGCCGCCGGGCGAGCCCCCGCGCCCGACCCCGAGTCCGGCGCGACGCGCCAGATGGCGCAGCGAGAGCGCCGAGAGCGGCGCGTCGGTGGCCAGGACGACGATGATCGAGCCGGTCTCGCGCTCCAGCAGCCGCCCCTCGGTCAGTTCGCGACCCACCGGGACGCCCAGCACGGTGAGCCAGGGGCGCAGGCCGTGGTTGGCCTGCACGAGCGCGGCGACGGTGAAGGTCTCCCCGTCGATCGCGACGCGCCGCGAGGACGTGCCGGTTCCGCCCTTGAACTCGTAGCAGATCATCCCCGCGCCGCCGCCCACGCCGCCTTCGGCCACCGGCCCGCCGGCCGCGGCGTCGAGCGCGGCGCGCGCATGCGCCTCGGTCACGTGGCGGCCGTTGATGTCGTTGAGCACCCCGTCATAGGTCTCGGCGACCACCGGCATCGCCCAGAGATGGCCGTTGCGAAAGGCCTCCGAATAGCGCTCGATCATCCAGCCGACCGCGGCGTGGTGGACCATGCCCACCGAATGCGTGTTGGTGATCAGCACCGGGCCGACGAAGTAGCCGGCGTCGTTGATCCAGTGCGTGCCGGTCATCTCGCCGTTGCCGTTGAGCGTGGCCTGACCGGCCCAGACCGGCTGCGGCCGGCCGGCGTCGTCGCGCGGGACGATGGCGGTGACGCCGGTGCGGACGCCGCGCTCCGCGTCGATCAGCGTCGTCATCCCGACGCGGACGCCCGGGACGTCGGTGATGGCGTTGAACGGCCCGGACTCGCCCGGAACGTCGAGCCCGAGCGCGCGCGCGCGGAGCTTGCCCATGACGGCCTCCGTCAGTCGCTGCGCCGCGTGCGCAGCCAGAGGCCCACCGCCGCGACGATCAGGGAGAACAGGATGATGAGGGTGGCGATGGCGTTGATCTCGGGCTTCACGCCCCGGCGCACCATCGAGAAGATGAACAGCGGCAACGTGGTGGAGTCGACGCCCGCGATGAAATAGGTGATCACGAGGTCGTCCATCGAGATGATGAAGGCCAGCAGCGCGCCGCCGAGGATGCCGGGGGCGAGCTGCGGCAGCAGGACCTTGCGCAGCGTCGTCCACTCGTTCGCGCCGAGATCGGCCGAAGCCTCCTCCAGCGCCGGGTCGAGGGTCGCCATGCGCGCCTGCACCACGATGAAGACGTAGCTCGTCAGGAACGTGCAGTGGCCGACGATGATCGAGATCAGCCCAAGCTGCATCCCGATCGTCACGAAGAAGATCAGCAGGCCGATGCCGAGCACGATGTCCGGCATCATCATCGGCATCAGCATCAGCCCCGAGTAGAACTTCCGCAGGCGGAACCGGTGGCGCGCCATTGCGATGGCGGTCGCCGTGCCGATGACGGTCGAGACGGTGGTGGTGATCGCCGCCACGATCACGCTGTTCTTGAGCGCCGCCAGCAGGTTCTCGGTGGAGTCGACATAGGCCGCGGTGCCGCCGAGCTGGCCGCTGCTCATCTCGGCGAGGCCGAAGATCGTGAGATACCAGTCGAAGGTGAACCCCGACCACATCATCATGTTCACGGGGTTGGCGTTGAACGAATACGCCACCACCACCCCCAGCGGCAGGTAGATGAAGGCGAAAAACAGGATCGCCCAGAGCGTCAGGACCGCCCGGCCGAGGCGCCGGCGCCGCACGCTCAGACCCCCGGCCCGCCGGCCGGTCCGCCGCCCGCGCGCGCCGCGCGGGAGACGTAGACCAGCATGATGACCAGCACCGTCGCCATCACCAGCATCGAGAGCGCCGAGCCGAACGGCCAGTTCCGAGCCGACAGGAACTGCTGCTCGATCAGGTTGCCGATCATCAGGGTCTTGGCGCCGCCGAGCACGTCGGGCACCACGAAGTTGCCGACCGACGGGATGAACACGATCACCGAGCCGCCGAGTATCCCCGGCGCCGTCTGCGGCAGGATCACCTTGCGGAAGGTCTGGAACGGCGTGGCGCCGAGGTCGGCGCTGGCCTCCAGAAGCCCCCGGTCGAGCGCCTCCAGCGAGGCGTAGAGCGGCAGGAACATGAACGGGATCATGACGTAGACCATCCCGATCACCACGGCGGCGTCGGTGTAGAGCAGGTCGACCGGCTGGCCCTCGATCCCCACCGCGTTCAGCATCGCGTTGAGCACGCCGGAGGGCCGCAGGATCATCAGCCAGGCGTAGAGCCGCACGATGAGGCTCGTGAAGAAGGGCAGGGTGACGAGCAGGAGGAACAGCGTCCGCCAGCGCGGCGGCAGCCGGCTCACCCAGAACGCCGCCGGATAGGCGACGATCAGCGTCAGGACGACGGTGAGCAGGGCGAGGCGCAGCGAGCGGGCGAAGATCCACAGATAGACAGGCTCGAACACCTCCATGATCCCGTCGGCCCAGCCGAACAGGCGGCCGTAGTTCCAGTGGTAGAAGTTCCAGACCACGCCGCCGTAGAGCCCGGGCTCCAGCAGGCTGAAGACAGCCATGATGACGAGCGGGCCGAGGAAGAACACGCCGAGATAGAGCGTGACGGGCGCGAGCAGCGCCGCGAGCGCCAGCGTCCGGCGCGACGGGAGCCTCACCGCTCATCCTCCAGTACATGCGCCCTGGCGGGGTCGTAGGCGAGGGCGACGCGCCGTCCGACGCCCATCGCCGCCGCGCCGTCGCGCGCGACGACATGGAGCGGCGCGCCGCCCGCGTCGGGGGCCACGAAAAGGTGCAGATCGGCGCCGAGATAGACCTCCTTGACCACCGCCCCGACGAGGGCCGCGCCCTCGGCGCGCTCATCCATCGCCGCGATGTCGGCGGGGCGGATCGCGATCGTGGCGACGTCGCCGGCGCCGCGGCCGGGCGCCGCCGGGGCGCTCACGGTCAGCCCCTCCGCGGTGCGCAGCCGCGCCAGCCCGTCCTCGACCGCCTCGATCCGGCCGCTGAACAGGTTGGTCTCGCCGATGAACTCCGCGACGAAGCGGGACCGCGGCGCGCGGTAGATCTCGCGCGGCGCGCCGGCCTGCTCGATCCGCCCGGCGTTCATCACGACGATGCGGTCGGACATCGCGAGCGCCTCTTCCTGATCGTGGGTGACGAAGAGGAAGGCGACGCCGATCTCGTCCTGCAGCGTCTTCAGCTCGATCTGCATCTGCTGGCGCAGGCGCCGGTCGAGCGCGGAGAGCGGCTCGTCCAGCAGCAGGAGTTTCGGCCGGGCCACGAGCGCGCGCGCGAGCGCTACGCGCTGGCGCTGGCCGCCGGAGAGCTGGGCGGGCCGGCGGGCGCCGTAGTCCGCGAGCCCCACCAGCGCCAGCGTCTCCGCCACGCGGGCCTCGCGCTCCGAGCGCCGCGCCCCCGCCACTTCGAGCGCATAGCCGACGTTGCGCGCCACCGACATGTGCGGAAAAAGGGCGTAGGACTGGAACACCGTGTTGACCGGGCGGCGATGCGCCGGCTCGTCGGTGATGTCGCGGCCGTCGAGCGTGACGCGCCCGCCGTCGAGCGCCTCGAAGCCGGCGATGGCGCGCAACAGGGTGGTCTTGCCGCAGCCGGAGGGGCCGAGCAGGGTCACGAACTCGCGCGGCGCCACGGTCAGGTCGACGCCCCCGAGGGCGGCGACGCGGCCGCCCTCGGGGGTCTCGTAGCTGCGCAGCGCGCCCTCGACGCGCAGCAGGGCCTCAGACACCGACGCTCACTGCGCCGTGCGGACGCGGTTCCACGCCCGGTCGTACATCCGCAGGGCGCCGCCCAGCTCCTCGAAGATCTGGAGCCGGCCCATGGTCTCGGCGTCGGGCGTGATGTTGGGATCGTCCTTGATGAAGTCCGGCGTCAGCGCCCGCGCCGGGATGTTCGGCGTGCCGTTCATCTGCTGCGACACGTTGAGGGCCGCGATCTCCGGCCTCAGGTAGAACTCCAGGAACTTCCGCGCGTTGTCCTTGTTCGGCGCGGATTTCAGGACGCAGATGTTCTCCTGGTACATGGTCGCGCCCTCGGCGGGGATGACATAGGCCAGCTCCTCCGGCCGCTGCTTCACCAGGATGTTGACGCCGACGAAGAAGTGCCCGGCCGCGATGTCGCCGGAGGCGATCAGCGCCTGCGTGTCGTAGGTGTAGGCGGAGACCTTGGCGCTCTGCGCGATCAGGTAGTCGGTCGCCTCGGCGATCGCCTCGGGGTCGGCGCTGTTGACGGGATGGCCGGTCATGATGAGGCCGACCGCCATCACCTCGCGCATGTCGTCGAGCAGGGTGATCTTGCCGCCGCTCCTCTCGGGGATCTGGAAGAACTCCTCCCAGGAGGTGATCTCGCCGACCTTCTCGCGGTTGTAGACGACGCCGACGGAGCCCCAGGCGTAGGGCAGGCAGTAGGCGCCCTCCGGGTCCGTCTTGGCGAACAGGGACGCGGGGTCGATGGCGGCGAAGGCGGGGCTTTTGTTGATGTCGGTGCGCTCGAGCAGGTCGAGGTTGGCCATGATGTCCTGCATGTGCACCGACGGGAAGATGATGTCGTATCCCGTCGCGCCGGCCTGGATCTTCGCCAGCATCTCCTCGTTCGAGGAATAGGTGTCGAGCGAGACGTCCACGCCGTACTCCTCGGCGAAGCGGTCGAGCACCTCGGGATTGATGTAGTCGCCCCAGTTGTAGACGTTTAGCGAGCCCTCGGCGGAGGCTGGCGCGGCGGCTGCGGCGAGGACGAGGGCGGCGGCGAGGCGCGTTCGGCGCAAGGTCATGGTCCATGTCTCCCTGTCGGACCCGCGGCGCCGTCGAATGCGGGCTGTGCGGGCTTTGATCGGGAGACTACGGTAGGCATCTGCCAGTCTCAATCATCTGATGGAAAGATGTCATGGTTGCCTTTTCTTCGGGCGCGCGGGAGCCCGGTTCGCGCTTTCAGCAGGCAGTCCGAGATCTCATTCCCCAGCTCGGCCCCGCAGAGGCGCGCACGGCGCAGTATCTCGCCCTGCACGAATCGGAGCTCGGCTTCGAGACCGGCGCGTCGATCGCGCGCAAGGCGGGGGTGAGCGAGATCACGGTCAGCCGGCTGCTGCGCAGGCTCGGCCACCGCGGCATGGCCGGGCTCAAGGCGGCGCTGCAGTCCGATCAGGCGGCCGGCGCGCTCGGGGCGGACGAGCGGGCGCGGCGCCTGCTCGAAGGCGGCTTCGGCGCCGCGCTGCGCGAGGAGGCGCAGGCGCTGCTCGCGCTCGCCGAGCAGTTCGAAGGCCCCTTGTGGCCGGGCCTCGTGGAGCGCGTCCTGGGCGCCGAGCGCGTGTATGCCACCGGTTTCCAGACGGTGCGCGGCGCGGCGGAGGACTTTGGCCGGCGCCTCGCGCTCGTGCGGCCGGACGTGCGCTGCCTCTCAGCCCATGACGGGGCGCTGGCGGAGTGGATCGCGCTGGCGGACCGCCGGACGCAGCCCGGAGCGCGCGCGACCCTCGTGCTGATCGACGTCGTGCCCTACGCCCGCGAGGCGCGGGTTCTGGCCGGCCTCTGTCAGGCGCGCGGCGTCGACCTTGTCGTCTTCACCGACGAGTTCAACGCCTGGGCCGCCGAGTTCACCGAGTTCGTGGTGCATGTGAAGACGCGCAACGGCCTGTTTCTGGAATCCACCGGGACGCTGACGACCGCGCTCAACGTGCTGGTCCACGCCGTCGCGATGCGCGACGCCGCCACCGCGAAGGCGCGCATGAGCGACTGGCGCCGCCTCACCGAGGCGCTTGACCTCTTCTGACGGCGCGCTCTCGTCGCCGCCCGCGGCCCTTCCGAAACGCGCGTCGCTCGACGCTGCGGCTTGTGCGCGGCGGGACCCCGTGTTCCCCTTCGTCTTCTGGAGGTCCCATGTGCTGGTGGTGCACCAACAACAGCGCTCCCCCGTCGAGCTCCGGGTCGACCACCGGCGTGACGGGGTGCGCGCATTCGGGCAGCGAAGTGCTTCTCATGGACGAGCTCGGCGAGCCGCTGGCCGGGGTCGCCGTGCAATGCGACGTCGGCGCCGGCTGGGCCGGGACCACGACGGACGCGACGGGCCGGATCTGCTTCGCCGACCCTCCCGGTCTCGCGGTGAAGATCAAGGCGCCGGAGCTTCACGAAGCGGCGCCGGGCAGCGGCGTCACGACGGCGTCGGGCAAGCACATCGCCCTCGGCGGGACCGCGCCATGACCCAGGCGAGGCGCCGCCTTGGCCGATAGGATCATCGCGCTCGCCTCGGCGGCCCTCGTCGCCTCGGCGCCGATCGCGCGGCTCGACACACGGGAGGCGGTCGCGGCCGCCGACGCGCAGATCACGGCGCTCTACGCCGAGGGGGCCCGGCCGGACATCCTCTTCTGGGACGCCGCCGCGCTCGACCGCCCGACGGCGCAGGGCGACGCGGACTGGCGCGCGGCGCTGCTCGCCGACCGTCTGGAGACGGTGCGCGAGGAAGGCTTCGACGTCGGCGCGTCGGAGCGGATCGTCGAGCGCCTCGCCATCGCGCTCGCCGCGACCGGGGCGGACGCGGCGGCGACGCCCCTGCGCGCTTCGCTCGTCGCGCTGCTCGGCGAGCTCCTGTTCGCCGACGCCGCAGCCGCCATGACCGCCCAGGGCCTCGCCGAGACGATCCTGGTGGAGGACGGCGGCGCAATGGTCGCGTTCGGCACGATCGCGGCGGCGGCGGAGCTGGCGGCCGCGTTTCCGGAGCCTCGCGCGCTGGCGGACGCCGGCCGGGCCTTCGCGGCGGCGCAGGCGGAGCTGTCGAGTGCGCTCGGCCATCAGGCGAGGCCCCCGCTGGAGCTGCCGGAGGCCGCGGTCGCCGTCGCCCTGTCGCGTCCCGGCGGCGCAGACGCGCGCCGCCTGCTGAACCTTGAGGACTGGCCGTTCACGGCCGTCGATGCCGGTCTCATCGTCGAGGCGGACCGCGATCTCGCGGAGGGCCTCGCGGCGGTGGGCGAGACGGTGGTCTGGCTCTATCGCCTGCCTGCGGCCTATGTCGCGGACCGGCGCGAGCTGACGCGCCCGGAGTTCGGGCTGCGGGTCGATGCGTTGGCGGCCGGTCAGGCGGAGGCCGCAGGCAGGCGATAGAGC
>CAYGUQ010000190.1:0-7635 GCA_964352995.1 uncultured Rhodobacterales bacterium | reverse complement strand
CCGGCGATCACGGATGTAGGCGCGCTTGTCGGCGAGGGTCCTGAGAAGACCCCCCTTTGACGAAGGCGAGCTCCAGCGCCTGCTTGCCGACGAGACGCTCCAGCGCCGCGATGCGCGCCTCGTAGGTCGCCAGCAGTTCGGCGGCCGCGAATGGCCCCGCGCCGGCATCCGCGAACGGCTAATAAGGAAAACGGGTACTGGTTTTCTTTTGTATCAGTGGCTTGCGGGAAATCGGGCAGAAACTGCCGCGAATGAATTCAATGACTTACATACCGCTACATCACCGATCGCGCTCCGGCGACCCCAAGCCGTTTTCCTCTTAGAAACAGAATGTTACACGAAAGCCAATTTGCCAACGGTAGCCAGCATGGCGCATTGTCCACTGAGACCAGCCTTGAGAACGGGCATTTTCCACGATGTTCCTGATTTGTCCCGGCGGCATCGTTCCCCCGCTGTTCTGCTGCATCAACCCGTCGCAGTCACATACCGTTCACGGCAGGATCACGTGAGCGTCATTCTTGATCGTTAACACAACCTAAGCGGTTGCGAGTCGCTTGAGTTTCGCGCGTTCAGGAGACTTTCCATGGGCCAGCTGCAGCTCGCCGCCATCTGTGTGGCGGGGCTCCTTCCCATCTCGCCGGTCGCCGCGGCAACCTTCGCCACGCTCGGTGGCGAGGCGCCGATCATGATCGCCCACAGGGGCGCCAGCGGCTATCTGCCCGAGCACACGCTCGCCGCCTATGAGTTCGCCGCGAGGATGGGCGCCGGCTACATAGAGCCCGACCTGCAGCTCACCGCCGACGGGGCGCTCGTCGCGATCCATGACGCCACGCTGACGCGAACCACCAACGTCGAGGCGCTGTTCGCCCTGCGCAACGGCGGCTATGCGGTCGGCGACTTCACGCTCGCTGAGATCAAGACGCTGACCGTGGAGCCGGTCGGATCGTCCTCGACCGCGCATCCCGGCTTTACGCCGAGCGCGGCGACGCCCGTCAGAGTGCCGACCTTTCAGGAGGTCATCGATTTCCTGAACGATTTCAAAGCCGCCAATCGCGTCGACATCGGCATCCACCCGGAAGCGAAGTCGCCGACCTCCAGCGCCATGAACCGCGCCATCGTCGAACAGTTGAACGCCGGCGGGTTCCGGCAGTCCGACGACAAGGCGTCCATCCAGAGCTTCGACTTCAACGCCCTGCGCGAGATCACCCTGATCCGAGCTGAGCTCGGCTCCGAGCTTGCCCAGGTCGCTCTGGGAACGCCGGTGTTCGACGGCGACGTCGCGGGGATGTTTGATCGCGGCGCGTCGAGTTTCATCGCGCTCGGCGATGTCGCAGGCTTGGCGGACGGTCTGGGGGTGTCGATCCGCAGCAGCGGCCTCGGCGCCGAGTTCATCGCGCAGTCGCATGCGCTGGGCCTCGTCGTGCACGGCTACACCTTCAAGAAAGGCGACGATGACGCGGCGTTGCCCGAGTTCCAGACCTTTATCGACCTCGGCATGGACGGGTTCTTCGCCAACTTCCGTGATGCGGGACTGCGCGCGGTCGCATCGAACCTAGCTCCCGCTCCGGTTCCCGCGGCGCTGCCGATGGTCGCTGCGGACCTCCTCGCACTCTTCGCCGCAACGCGCCGTCGCGCTGCGTGAGAAGCGGCCGCGTCGGCGCGCCCGCTGGTCGCCAGCGCGCCGACCAGTTTTCCCCGACGCACCCACGACCGCAAAGACGGCGTGCGCAGAACGCCCCAGGAGTCGACGAAGATGAAGCATATCGCCCTGACCACCGCCCTTTTCGCCGTAGTCGGCGCAACACCGCTCGCGGCGCAGAACAGGATCGACGGGCAGTCGCCCGACGCCCCCGAGTTGGCCGCCTACGGCGCCCTGCCGGTGGGCGTGCGCCAGTTCGATCTGGTCAACCCCGACCAGGTCGACATCGTGGCGCTCAATGCGCTCTCCGAGAAGCCTGCGGTTCCGCCAACCTACGACCGCCCGCTCACGGTGGAGATGTGGTACCCCGCCGCCGCCGATGCGACCGGCGACACGTCGGTCCGCGCCTTCATTCGCGACGGCGTGACCGAGGTGACGCTGCAGGGCCGCGCCATGCGCGACGCCGCGCCGGCCGCGACCGCGGAAGAGTTTCCGCTGATCCTGATGAGCCACGGTTATCCCGGCAACCGCTTCCTGATGTCCCATCTTGCCGAGAACCTGGCGTCCAAGGGTTATGTGGTTGCTTCGATCGACCACACCGACTCGACCTACCGCACCCAGAACGTCTTCGGCTCGACGCTCGTCAACCGCTCGCTCGACCAGCTCTTCGTGCTCGATGAGATGGCGCGGCTCAATGCCGACGCGTCGTCCGGCGTGGCCGGGCTGATCGACACCGACAACGCCGCGCTGATCGGCTACTCGATGGGCGGCTACGGCGCCGTGGTGACCGCTGGCGGCGGCCTGAGCGACGCCGCGATGCCCTTCGCGCCCCATGACTCTCTGGAGATCCACAGGGCCGGAAGCGCGACGCACGAGGCGCTGCCCGACGAGCGCATCAAGACCGCCATCGCCATCGGTCCCTGGGGCATGAACCGCGAGTTCTGGGATGCGGAAGGCCTCGCAGGCATCGAGATCCCCATGCTCTTCATCGCCGGATCGGACGACAGGACGTCGCTCTACGAAGACGGCGTGCGGGAGATCTGGGAGGGCGCCGTCAGCGTGGACCGCGCGCTGCTGACCTTCGACGGCGGCGGCCACAACACGGTGGCGCCGATCCCGGCCCCCGAAGAAAGCTATGCCGTCGGCCGATCCGGTCACTATACCGACCCGGTCTGGGACACGGTGTTCATGAACAACGTCGGCCAGCACTTCGCCACCGCCTGGCTCGACATGCTGCTGAAGGGCGACGCTTCCAAGGCCGCCTATCTCGACCTCCTCGCCGTCGGCGGCGACGGCGTGTACTCGCAAAATCAGGACGGCTCGCTTGCGGACGACCATACATACTGGGCCGGCTTCGCGGACGGAACCGCCGAGGGCCTGCGGTTCGAAACCCTTTCGGCCCGGACCCCGGCGCCGGTCCCGCTTCCGGGCTCGGTTTGGCTGCTCGGGCTGGCCATGGGCGGCCTCGCCGCGCTGCGGCGCGGGCGCACGCGTCAAGCCTGATCGCCCCGTCTTGTGTCGCGCGGCGCCCTCGACGGCGCCGCGCTCGAGCGGGCCCGAGCGAAGCAATCGGGGCTTTTCGCCTCGGGGCGGCGAGCCTGCCCGTTAAGCGGTTTCTTCGGCGCGCCGTCTCCAACTCGGTCACGTATTTATAGCCGATGTCTCCGTCCTGCGCGCGCAGGCTGGCGTGAAACTGCGCATCTCCCTCCGAAGTGGTGCGGCAATCGCGCAGGAAATCGCATCGGGTCGCGAGGCGGCCGCCCTGCGCCAGCGCTGCCGCAGGGGAGTGGGCGAGACATGGGGGTCACGCACTGGTCGGCGAGGGGTGCTGCCCGTTCAGCCGTCGAAAGTGCCGCTGCGCTTCATGGCAGATCGCCGTTCTCGCGCCGAACACTCGCAGCATGCCCCCCCATGTCTTGCCGACTCGCGATGCGTCAGGGCGCCATGACAACTCCGTAAGCGATGCGCGATCATTCGGACGGAAAGTCCTCGTTCACGCGATCAGCGTAGCGGCCCTCGAAGAGCACTGGGTCGAGATGGCCCACGGTGGTCTCGCAGTCCAGCCAGATGTCGCCGCCGCAGCCCTTGACCGCGCCGCCGATATGCCCTCGCTCAGAAGTTGGCGATGTTCTCGTTCTGGGCCTCCCTGGCCCTGTTGGCGTACTCGATCGGGGTCAGTCCGCCCAGGCTCGTGTGCGGGCGGACGGCGTTGTAGTCGGCCCGCCACGCGGCGAGGACGCGGCGGGCGTGGGCGAGACCGTCGAAGATGTGCTCGTTCACGCACTCGGGCTTTTGTAGCAGATGCACCAAGTGGGGGGGCGACCGGTTGTTCGGTGCGGTTGAATGGCGGCATGGGCAAGCCGCTGGTGATCCAGACCCTGCAGGACAAGCGTGCCGAGATCCTCGGGCGGATCCATGCGTACGAGGCGCAGATTGCTGCGGCGAAGCATGATCTGGCGCATGTGAACGCGACGATCCGGCTGTTCGCCGAGCCCGAGCAGCAGCGGGCGCGCTACATGGTCAGCCACGGCTTCTTCAAGAAGGCAGAGATCGGCGACCTCTGTGCGCGCCATCTTGGCGTCGATGGTGAGATGACGACCCGTGTGCTCGCCGAGCGGGTGATGGTCGAGCGCAAGCTCGACAGCTCGGACACGACGCTGAGGAACTCGGTGGTGTTCAAGGTCGTCCAGGCGCTCAGGCATGCGAAGCGGCGTCGTCTTGTGCGGATGGTCGAGAAGCGGAAAGGGATGTGCGTCTGCGCCCCGGGCGAGGCGATCACGCTGCGCGTCGTTGCCAGTACCTTCCGACCGGGGATGCAGGGCCTTATCCATTTGCCGTGCAACGCTTCGCGGAACCATGCCGCGTCGTAGCCGCGGTCGGCGATCGGCCAGTCGGCGGTCGGCAGGCCGCTCAGCAGCGCCGCCGCGCGAGTGTGGTCGCTGACCTGGCCCGCGGTCACGAAGAACTGCATTGGGCGGCCCTCGGCGTCGCTGACGGCGTGCAGCATCGTGTTCATGCCGCCCTTGGTGCGTCCGATCACGCGCCCGCGCCGTTCGTCGGGCCCCCGTTCGTCGGGCAAACAGTTCACCAGACTGTTTGCTTCTCCTCCGAACTCGCCCGCAGGCTCGAAGCCGTGCGGTGCGCCTTCAGCCCGTTTCGGGCGATGGTGGGCGCCGCTGATGCGGTTGTGACGCCGCTTTGGCCGACAGCTTGTTCGGACTACCGGGAACCTCGCTTTGAGTGAGGGGCCCGATGCCGACCGAGAGACTGTCGATGCGCCGCCACCTGACCCACCGACCTTCTCAGAGGTCTCGGAACATTGCCTGCGCGCAGTGGGAAGCCATCAACGAATTGTCATCTGAACGACGCTGAAAATTGCAGAAAAGTTCGGATCTGAAAAATTTTTCAGGTGCTAGGTGATGCACCACACGAAAAGTTGCACTGGAGATCAACCGAAGCGGGAATTTTCTTCCTGAACAAATTTCGTCGCGATCCGCTTGAGCGACGCCATCCCGCGCGACCCGCCACGCCATACGGCGGTGCGCCGCGCCTGCCATGCCCATGGGCCGACACGCTCGCCCGCCGCTCCGCGGCGGGCGCTTTCGACCAACTTTGACAGACAGGACAATACCATGCGCCGCCTTCTCGCCACGACCATGATCGCCGGGGTCGCCTTCGCCGGCCTCGCGGTTCCGGGCTTCGCCGTCGCGCAGACGATCACCGACAACCTTCCGCGCGGCTTCGAGAACGGGCGCAGCCCGCTCTCCGGCCAGGGCACGGTCGTGCCGAAGCTGATGGACAGCTACCGCGACCTGATCGAGAACCATCCGGACGTGATGATCCAGAACTACAACTATGTGATCGACGCCACGCGCAACGCCACGCCGGAGCAAGTCCTGCGGGCGGTGCGCGACGACCGCGCCAACAAGCCCTACAACGCGCTCGATGGGCTCGGCCCGCTCACCAACAGCTATCTCAAGGGCAGCGGCGGTTCGGCGACGAACGTCGCGCCGCAGTCGATGACCGAGACGACCTTCGCCGGCGCGACGATGGCGGACTACGAGGCCGACATCAACTACCTCAATCAGGCGCGCAGCGGCTTCGCCACCTTCGGCGACGGCACGCCGACGCCGCTCGCCTCCGCGCTCGACTTCATCAGCAACACCGCGCGCTGGAACGCCTCCACCGAGCCGTCGAAGCGCACCTTCGCGCGCTGGCAGGAGGACGGCTCGCCGAACCACCCGCTCGACGCCGCCTATGGCGACTACAACGCCACGACAGCTGACGGGCGCACCAAGCTCACCGCCGAGAAGACCTCCACCATCGACGTGCCGGGCTATCTCGCCGCGTTCGACCGTCCGGCGGTCTACGCCGACGACGCGGAGTGGGTGCGCGGCTTCACGGTGACGCAGGAGCGCATCGACGCCAATGGCGGCGCCCCGATCACCGTGCCGCATGTCGGCGTGTACGACGCGGCCGGGAACTTCACGCCCGCCGAGTTCAACGCGGGCGACTACGCTCCCGGCATCGGCGCCGCCCCGCGCCCCTATCGCATCGAGAACGACGTCGTCGTTCCGCAGGTCCTTGAGAAGATCATCAACGCGAGAAACCCCTACTCCGACGGGGCGATGCCGAGCGGCCACACGAACGAAGCGTTCATGGAGACGATCGCCATGTCCTTCCTGGTGCCCGAGCGCGGCCAGGAAGTGCTGACGCGCGGCGCCGAGATGGGCGAGAGCCGCATCTTCGCCGGCATGCATTCGCCGCTGGACGTGATCGGCGGACGCATCCAGTCGACGGCGATCGTCGCCACCAACATCTACGACGCGCTCTACGACGAGAACGGCGCCCGCGTCGACTGGACCGACCCGAGCAACGCTGACGCCTACAAGGTCTACAAGGCCTACAGCGACACGCAGAACTGGCTCGCCAGCGACTGCGGCGCCGCCTCGGTGGGCGACTGTTTGAAGACCGCCGACACGAGCGGCGACCGCTTCGCCGACAAGGACGCGAACCGGGCCAACTACCTGCGTCAGATGACCTACGGCTTCGAGCCGATCGGCGAGGTCAAGGCGATGACCGACGAGGAGGTGCCGCTGGCGGCGCAGGTACTGCTCATGAACCGGTTCGCCTACATGAGCGACGAGCAGCGCACGTCGGTGCTCGCCAGCACCGCGCTGCCCTCCGGCTATCCCCTGCTCAGCGGCAACGCCTGGGACGGCTGGGGTCAGCTCAACCTCGTCGCGGCCCATGACGGCTTCGGCGCGCTGAACAAGACGCAGATCATCGACATGGACGCCTCGCTCGGCGGCTACGCGGCCGACGACACCTGGAGCAACGACATCGGCGGCGAAGGCGGGCTGGTGAAGCGCGGCGACGGCGTGCTGCGCCTCGCCGGCCAGAACACCTACACTGGCGGCACGACGGTCGAGGAGAGCCTCCTTGTCCTAGACGGCAGTGTTACCGGCGCGGTGAAGGTCGCCAAGGACGGCGCTCTCGGCGGTTCGGGCTCGATCTTCGGCGACCTTCTCGTCGACGGCCTGCTGACCCCCGGCACCTCCGCCGGCCATCTCGACATCGACGGCGATCTGTCGCTCACGTCGACCTCCACCCTGAAGCTTGAGTTCGGCGGGCTTGGCCTCGGCGAGTTCGACAGTCTCAAGGTGGGCGGTGATCTGTTCCTCGCCGACGCTCTTCTTGATGTGTCGCTTATCGAGGGCTTCAACTTCAGCTTGGGCGACGCGGTCGTCTTCATGATCCTGGACGGCGCGCGCACGGGGATGTTCGCGGGTCTCGCCGAAGGCGGGATGTTCTCCCTAGGCAATCAGACGATGCGCTTCAGCTACGCCATGGGCGACGGCAACGACATCGGGTTCTACGTCGACGGCGTGGCCCCGGTGCCGCTGCCGGCGACGGCCTGGCTGATGATGGCCGCCTTCGGCGCGATGGGCTACGGCGCCCGACGCCGCGCCCGCGCCTGATCGGGCCGCCGGAAC
>CAYGUQ010000189.1:0-7672 GCA_964352995.1 uncultured Rhodobacterales bacterium | reverse complement strand
GCGCCTCAGCCCGGCAGGCGCGAGGCCACGTTCTCCCAGTTCACCAGCTTGTCGAGGAAGTTCGACAGGTAGGCGGGGCGTTTGTTGCGGAAGTCGATGTAGTAGGAGTGCTCCCACACGTCGCAGCCGAGCAGCGCCGTCTGGCCGAAGCACAGCGGGTTCACGCCGTTCTCCGTCTTGGTGACCTTGAGCGAGCCGTCGCCGTCGACCACGAGCCAGCACCAGCCCGAGCCGAACTGGCCGGCGCCGGCGGCGGAGAAAGCCTCCTTGAAAGTGTCGACCGAGCCGAATCCATCGACGATGCGCTTTTCCAGCTCGGAGGGCATGGCGCCCGAATTCGGCCCCATCATCTCCCAGAACTGCATGTGGTTCCAATGCTGGGAGGCGTTGTTGAACAGGCCCGACTGCGCGACGGCGCCGGCCTGATAGGTCGCCTTGACGATCTCCTCAAGGCTCTTGCCCTCATGGCCCGAGCCGGCCAGCAGCTTGGCGCCGTTGTCCACATAGGCCTTGTGGTGGATGTCGTGGTGGTACTCCAGCGTCTCCTTGGACATGCCGGCGGAGGCCAGCGCGTCGTGGGCGTAGGGCAGGTCGGGGAGAGTGAAAGCCATGGAAAGGCCCCTTCTGGACTGGTGGTCAGGCGCGGCGGCGAGCGCCGTCGCGCGGGTTATAGACGCTTAACGACTGGACCGGAACCGGCGTTCCGTCGTCGCGCCGTCAAACCGGCGCCAGCGCCGCGGCGACGCGCCGGTCCTCGGCCAGCAGCACGTTGTAGGTGCGGCACGCCGCCGGCGTGGCCATCACCTCGACGCCCAGCCCCGCCGCCTCCAGCGCAGCGCGCGTCTCGCGCGGCAGCGGCGCGATGTCGGCGCCCATGCCGACGAGGAGGATGTCGACGCCCTCCGCCGCGGCGATGAAGTCGGCGAAGCAGGCCGGCGACGGCGGCTCCGCCGGGGCCCAGGCGCCCACCCTGCCCGGCAGCAGCAGCAGTCCGCCCTGGTGCGCGTAGCCGCCGATGCGGAAGCCGCCGGCGCCGTAGCCGTCGATCGGCGGCCGGTCGGGAAAGGCGACCTCGTGCATCTTCATCGGGCCGACCTCAGGCGCCGCCGTCGCTGAACTTCACGCCCGCCGCGGCGTCGGCGTCCAGCGGCTCGCGCGTCACGCCGAGCCACAGCAGCACCGCCGCCGCCACGAACACCGACGAGTAGGTGCCGATCACGATCCCGAAGATCATCCCGAAGGTGAAGCCGCGGATCACCTCGCCGCCGAGCACATAGAGCGCGATCAGCGCGATCAGCGTCGTGCCCGAGGTCATGATGGTCCGCGACAGCGTCTCGTTAATGGCGAGGTCGAGCACCTCCGTCAGCGGCCTCGTCTTGAACTTGCGCAGGTTCTCGCGCACCCGGTCGAAGATCACCACGGTGTCGTTGAGCGAGTAGCCGATGATCGTCAGCAGCGCGGCGATGATCGACAGGTTGAACTCCGTCGCGGTGATGGAGAACACCCCCACCGTGATCAGCACGTCATGGGCGAGCGCAATGACTGCGCCGACCGCGAACTGCCACTCGAACCGCAGCCAGATGTAGACGAGCACAGCCAGCACCGCGAGCAGCAGCGCCAGCGCGCCCGCCGTGAGCAGCTCGCCGGAGACCTTGGCG
This sequence comes from uncultured Rhodobacterales bacterium, assembly GCA_964352995.1. Classification (GTDB taxonomy): domain Bacteria; phylum Pseudomonadota; class Alphaproteobacteria; order Rhodobacterales; family Rhodobacteraceae; genus Rubrimonas. The sequence goes on along the minus strand of CAYGUQ010000189.1, from coordinate 6,014 downwards.
CCCACCGCGTCGGTCTGCAGGATCGTCACGTCGGGGAACGCGTCCTCCAGCAGGGCGCGGGCCTCGCTCGCGGCGGCGTTGGGATCGTCCGCGCCTATGCGCACCATCACCGAGTTGCGCGCCGCGCCCGTCAGCTCGGCCGCGGGGTCGGAGATCGACGTCACCGCGACGTCGCCGGCCTCCAGCGTTCCCAGCGCCGCGCGCCATTCGGAGATCGGCCGCGGCTCCGGCGTCTCGGCCATCACCACCGCGCCGCCGCGGAAGTCGATGCCGTAGTTTAGCCCGACGACGACGAGCGACAGCACCGACAGAACCGCAAGGACGGCGGAGAACAGCACGGCCGGCTTGGCCAGCTTCATGAAGCCGACATGGGTCTCGTCGCGCACCAGCCTCATCAGTCGCATGGGACGCTCCTTGCGCGAGTGGGGGCGACGCCGGTCACAGCGCCAGCGCCTTCGGCCGGCGCGCGTCGAACCATGTCGCGACCATGAGGCGGGTCACCATGATCGCCGTGAACACCGAGGTCACGACGCCGACGCTCAGCGTCACCGCGAAGCCCTTGACCGGGCCGGAACCCATGGCGAACAGGATCACCGCGGCGATCAGCGTGGTGATGTTGGCGTCGACGATGGCCGAGAGCGCGCGCTCATAGCCCGCCTCGATCGCCCGCGCCGGCCCTTTGGCGCGCCTCAGCTCCTCGCGGATGCGCTCGAAGACCAGCACGTTGGCGTCCACCGCCATGCCGATGGTCAGCACGATGCCCGCGATGCCCGGCAGCGTCAGCGTCGCGCCGAGCGCCGACAGCACGCCGATGATGAGGGCGATGTTGACGACGAGCGCCACGTTGGCGAACAGGCCGAACAGCCCGTAGCTCAGCCCCATGAACGCCATCACCGCGACGAGGGCGACGACCGTGGCGATCTTGCCGGCGGCCACGCTGTCCGCGCCGAGTTCCGGCCCGACCGTGCGCTGCTCCAGCACCTCGATCGCCGCCGGCAGCGCGCCCGCCCGCAGCAGGATGGCGAGGCGGTTGGCCTCCGCCACGTCGAAGTTCCCGGTGATCTGGCCCGAGCCGCCCGTGATCGCGGAGATGATGCGCGGCGCCGAGATCACCTGTCCGTCGAGGACGATCGCGAACACCTTGCCTACATTGGCGCGCGTGTAGTCGCCGAAGGCCCGCGCGCCGGCGGTGTCGAAGCGGAAGTTGACCGCTGGCCGCCCGTCCTGGTCGAACCCGGTCGAGGCGTCGACGAGGTTCTCGCCCGCCACGGTCGGCGCGCTCTGCAGCACGTAGGACAGGCCCACGGCGTCCGCGTCCGGCACGATCATCTCACCGGGCGCCGCCGAGGCCTGCGCGTTCTCGGTCTGGCTGACGACCTCGTGGAACGAGAGCTTGGCGGTCTCGCCAAGCAGCGCCAGCAGCTCCTCCGCCGAACCGACGCCCGGCACCTGGATGAGGATGCGCCGCTCGCCCTGCCGCTGGATGGTGGGCTCGCGCGTGCCGGCCTCGTCCACGCGGCGGCGGACGATCTCCAGCGACTGCGCCATGGTGCGCTCCAGCGCGGCCGCCTGCTCGGCTTCCGTCAGCGTCACGCGCAGGCGGTCGTCGCCGAGGCGCTCGACCGCGATGTCGCGTCCGCCCGGCCCGCCGAGAATGGTCGAAGCCACCGGCTGCGCCAGCCCCTCCAGCGCGTCGACGGCTGCGTCCATGCCCGCCGCCGACGGCTGAAGAAGGCGGATCTCAAGGGCCTGCCGGTCGCCGTCGACCTCGCGGAACGGCCCCACCGCGTCGCGCCGCTCCCGCAGCGCCGACCGCGCCTCCGGCCAGAGCGACGCGATGCGCTCGGCGTAGACGTCCTCGACCCGCACTTCGACGAGCAGGTGGGCGCCGCCCCGCAGGTCGAGCCCGAGGTTCAGCACCGAGCCCGGCAGCCATGAGGGCCAGGCCGCGGCCTGCTCGGCCACCTCCGGCGGGACCGGCGCGCCGCGCTCCTCCAGCCGCTCGACCTGCGCACGCGCGCGCCCGGCCTCGTCGGCGGTCTCGTAGAAGAAGTTCGGCGCCGTGAACGCCACGCCGAGAAGGCACAGCGCGATGACGAGCGCCTTCTTCAGGGCCGAGTATTGCAGCATGGCCTGCCTCCGATGCGGGTCAGGCTCAGTTGTCGTTGGCGGGTTCGGATTTCGAGACCAGCGCGGCGACGGTGGCCTTCACCACCTTCACTTTCACGTTGGGGGCAAGCTCCGCCTCGACCGCGTCGTCCATCACCTTCGTCACCTTGGCGTAGACGCCGCCCTGGGTGATGATCTGGTCGCCGCGGCGCAGGCCGTCGATCATCGACTTGTGCTCCTTGGCCTTCTTCTGCTGCGGGCGGATCAGGAAGAAGTAGAAGATCACGAAGATCAGGATCAGCGGGATGAGCTGAATGATGAAGTCGCCCCCGGCGGGCGCCCCTCCGGCCTGGGCGTAGGCGGGCGAAATGAACATCGTCGGTCTCTCCGTGTCTCGTGCGTCCGCCGGCTCAGGACCGGCCCTGCGAAAGTCGCGCGGACTATAGCCGCGGGCGCCATGGGCGCAATGGGGGGCGACCGACGCCGCCGAGGCGCCTCCGGCGCTGGCGCGAGGCCCTGCGATGCGGCATAAGCCGCGCCATGAACCCTCCCGCCGCGCCCTTCGCCGCAAGCCCGCCGAGTTTCCGCCATGCATGACATCCGCACGCTGCGCGACGCGCCCGACGCCTTCGACGCCGCCCTCGCCCGCCGCGGCCTGCCGCCGATGGCCGCGGCGCTGCTTGAGATCGACGGCCGCAGGCGGGCCGCCATCGCCGCCGCGGAGGCCGCGCTGGCCGCGCGCAACGCCGCCTCGAAGGAAGTCGGCGCCGCGAAGGCGCGGGGCGACGACGCCGAGTTCGAACGCCTGCGCGGCGTCGTCGCGGAGAAGAAGGACGAGATCGCCCGGCTCGAGGCCGAGGCGAAGGCGGCCGACGAGGCGCTTGCCGCCGAACTCATGGCGCTGCCGAACGCCCCCTTCGACGACACGCCCGACGGCAGGGACGAGAACGACAACGTCGAGCTGAGGCGCGTGGGCGAGCCGCCCGCGCTCGCCTTCGCGCCGAAGGAGCACTGGCAGCTCGGCGAGGCGATGGGCTGCATGGATTTCGAGACCGCGGCGAAGCTCAGCGGCGCCCGCTTCGTGGTGCTCTCCGGCGCGCTGGCGCGCCTGCACCGCGCGCTCGCCCAGTTCATGATCGACACCCATGTCGACGAGAACGGCCTGATCGAGACCTGGACGCCGGTGCTGGTGCGCGACGAGGCCCTGCTCGGCACCGGCCAGCTGCCGAAGTTCACCGAAGACCTCTACCGCACCGAGAACGGCTGGTGGCTGATCCCCACCGCCGAGGTGACGCTGACCAACATCGTGGCCGGCCAAATCGTCTCCGCCGACTATCTGCCCCGTCGCTACGCTGCGCACACGCAGTGCTTCCGCTCCGAGGCGGGCTCGGCCGGCAAGGACACGCGCGGGATGCTGCGCCAGCACCAGTTCGAGAAGGTCGAGATGGTCTCGATCGTTCGGCCAGAGGACGGCCGGGCCGAGCTCGACCGCATGACCGCCTGCGCCGAGGGCATCCTGTCGAAGCTCGGCCTCGCCTTCCGCACGGTGGTCCTGTGCACCGGCGACATGGGCTTTGGCGCACGCCGAACCCATGACATCGAGGTGTGGCTGCCGGGCCAGAACACCTATCGCGAGATCTCCTCCTGCTCGCTCTGCGGCGACTTCCAGGCCCGGCGCATGAACGCCCGCTTCCGGCCCGAGGCGGAGGCGAAGCCCGAATTCGTCCACACCCTCAACGGCTCCGGCCTCGCCGTCGGCCGCGCGCTGATCGCGGTGATGGAGAACGGGCAGGACGCCGAGGGCGGCGTGGCGATCCCCGCCGTCCTGCGGCCCTACATGAAGGGCGCGACGCGGATCGCGCCCGATGGAACCCTGGAATCCGGAACCGCCTGATGCGCATCCTCGTGACGAACGACGACGGGATCACCGCCCCCGGCCTCAGCGTGGCCGAGGCCATCGCCGAGGAGATCGCCGGCCCCGGCGGCGAAGTCTGGGTCGCCGCGCCCGGCGACGAGCGCTCCGGCGTCTCGCACTGCGTCTCCTACACCAGGCCGATGCGGCTGACGCAGCTTTCCGAGCGGCGCTACGCCGTCGACGGCAACCCGGCGGATTGCGTCATCCTGGGGGTTCATCACATTCTGGCGGAGGTGAAGCCGGATCTTGTGCTGTCGGGCGTGAACATGGGCCACAACGTCGCCGAGGATGCGGTCTACTCCGGCACCATCGGCGCCGCGATGGAGGGCGCGCTTCAGGGCGTGCGCGCCGTCGCGCTCAGCCAGTACTACCGCCGCGGAGACGGCGCGCCGGCCGACGCCTTCGCCTCCGCCCGCGCCCACGGGGCCGAGGCCGTGCGACGCGTGCTCGGCTGCCCCTGGGGCGACGACATCTTCTACAACGTGAACTTTCCCGCCGTGGAGGGGCCCGCGGTCAAGGGCTTCGCGCTGGCGCCGCAGGGCCGCCGCGGCTCGGGGACGTTCGACTGCGTCGAGTACGTCTCGCCGTCGCGCCGCACCTTCTTCTGGCTCCAGCACCGCACCGCGAACAGCAGCGCCGAGGCGGGGTCTGACGCCGTGATGGGCCATGAGGGCTGGATCACCGTGACGCCGATGCGCCCCGACCTCACCGCCCACGACCTGCTCGACGGCGCGCGCGCCGCGCTCGGCGGCTGACCATGACGCGCGCCCCGGGCGGCCCCCACGGCTCTCCCCCGGCGGGCGCTGCGGCGCCGGGCGCGCCCGACCGCGAGCAGATGATGCGGCTCGTCTACTCCCTGCGCAGCCACGGCGTCACCGACGCGCGGGTGCTCGGCGCCATCGAGGCGACGCCGCGCCACATGTTCGTCGACCGCGCCTTCCGCGACCGCGCCTATGACGACCTGCCTCTGCCTATCGCGTGCGGTCAGACCATCTCGCAACCCTCGGTCGTGGGCGTGATGACGCAGGCGCTCGCGCCGACGCCGCGCTGCAAGGTGCTGGAGGTCGGCGCCGGCTCGGGGTATCAGGCAGCGGTGCTCGCGCGGCTCGCTCGGCGCGTCTACGCCATCGAGCGCCACAAGGCCCTTGCGCGCGAGGCCGCCCAGCGGCTCAAGGCGCTCGATCTCGGCTCGGTGTCGCTGGTCTCGGGCGACGGCGCTCTCGGCTGGCCCGATCAGGCCCCGTTCGACCGCATCATGGTGACGGCCGCGGCTGAAGACCCGCCGGCGCTGCTGCTCTCACAACTGCGCGAGGGCGGCGTCATGGTGCTTCCCGTCGGACAGAGCGACGATGTGCAACAGTTGATCAGGATCGTTAAGACGCCGCAGGGGTTGGAGTACACCGAGTTGCTGCCCGTGCGTTTCGTGCCGCTGCTGGCGGGGCTGCCGGAAGGCGACGCGTGAAGCGCCGGCCGCGGGCGTTATCTGGACAGGCGGGACGAAGGGGAGAAACGTCATGGGCGAACGCATTTCGAGGTTCGGCGGCGCATGCGTCGCGCTTGCGGCGGCGCTGACAGTCGCCGCCTGCGCGGACCGGCCCGAGCCGGCGCCGGTCGTCTATCGCGGCACCCAGCCTTCCGCGCCGCAGCCGCGCCCCGCGGCGCCCGGAATAGACAACGCGGCCATCGCGGCGCTTGAGCCGGGCGCGGCCGACGCGCGCGGCGTGGTCGACTATGGCGGCTACAGCGCCGTCGTCGCGCGGCAGGGCGACAGCGTGGCGGCGATGGCGTCGCGCGTCGGCCTCTCGGCGTCGGCTCTGGCGGCCTACAACGGCCTGCCCGCGGGCTCAGGGCTCTTTGACACCAGCAAGTTCAACAACCAGCGGATCTGGGACGGCGACAAGTTCTGCCCCCACATCTACCAGGAGGTCCGAGCCGACGCCTTCTCCCAGATCCTCGGCCTCGGCAACCCCGCAGAGACGGGGGTCGCCAT
>CAYGUQ010000188.1:0-7685 GCA_964352995.1 uncultured Rhodobacterales bacterium | reverse complement strand
ACTGGATGCGCGCTTCCGGGCCCGCGGCGGGCGTCGACCCCGCGCGGCTCGCCTCGCTGCCGCCGCTGCCGGAGGGGCGGGACTTCGTCGTGGCGGAGGTGTTCTTCGAGTTCGAGCCGGCGGTGGTGGGCCGCGCCGCGCTCGCCAGCCTGCTCGGCGCGGCGCCGACGGTCTACCGCCGCGCGCTCTACCGCACGCGCAGCGCGCCGCTCACCACGCTGGCGGCGCCGTGAGGGGGCGGGCGGTCGCGGCGCGGGCGCGCGCCGGCGTCTTCGGGGCGCGGCGTCTGCTCGCCGCGCGCGAGGGCGCGGTCGCGGTGATCGCGGCGGCGTCGATCGGGCTGACCGGCCTCTTCGCCGTCATGGTCACCGACATGACGCGCGTGGCGGTGGCGCGGCTGCGGCTTCAGGGCGCGGCGGACGCGGCGGCGCTGGCGGCGGCGCGGGAGGTTTCGCTGGCGGAGGCCGACATGAAGGCGCTCGCCCGCATGGTGTTCGACGCCGCGCTCGACGGCGGCGTGGCCGGCGTGTCGGTGGCGGGGTTCGGCGTCGCGGTCGAGCCGGCGGCGCAGGGGCTGACGGAGACGGTGCGCGTCACCGTCGACGCCGACGTCGCCCTCGCGGCGCTGCGGCTGCTGAGCTACATCGACGGCGAAGACGAGAGCGCCCTGCGCGTGGAGGCCGCGGCCTCGCGCACGGCGCTCTCCATCGAGGTGGCGATGGCGCTCGACAACACCGGCTCGATGGCCGGCGCGCGGATCGCGGAACTGCGCGCGGCGGCGCGCCTGCTCGCCGAGACGCTGTTCGATGGCGAGGAGGCGTCGCCGAACCTGCATGTGGGAGTGGTGAACTACAGCGCCTCGGTGAACATCGGCCGCCAGCACGCCGCGTGGCTCGACGCGCCGCTCGCGGAGGTCGACGCACGGTACGCGCCGAGCCGCTGGAAGGGCTGCGTCCGCGCGCGCAGCGCGGCGCTGGGCGAGACCGACGATCCGCCGGGGCCCGGCAGGCTGTTCACCCCGCTGTTCTGGCCGTCCTCCGTCGTCGACGACGACCCGATCACCTACGACCAGTATTACAATGGCGACGCCAAGCACCGTAACCTCTGGCCGCCGATGATTTATTTCGAGGCGGCGCTGCTCTCCGGCGGGGGCGGCGACGGCGACAGCGGCTCGGGCGGAAGCGACGGTCAGGGCAAGTGCGACGCCGACAACAAGAGCAAGGGCGCCGGCAGCGGCAAGAAGGCGTGCCCTGACCCGACCTGCTCCTACCTCGTGCGGGACAACGCGGGCTCCTACGTCGCGACCGGCCCGGCCATCGGCGGCTGGTGCCCCGCGGACCCGAGCGACTTCGACGCCTACATCGACGAGCGGCAGAGCAGGGGCAACGACGGCTACGGCCCGAATCTCGGCTGTCCGGCGCCTTCGACGCCGCTGACGACCTCTCGCGCCGCGATCATGGCGGCCATCGACGGCGCCGAGGGCGTGGACCGGGTGGACTCGTGGTCGCGCGGCGGCACCTACGGCAATGTGGGGCTGGCCTGGGCGTGGCGGATGCTGTCGCCGCGCTGGACGGGGCTGTGGCGCGACGCGTCAGGCGTCGCGGCGCCGGACATGCCGCGCCCCTACGACACGCCCTATCACCACAAGATCATCATCATGATGACCGACGGCCAGAACGGCCACCACCAGACCGACATGACCGCCTACGGCCGGCCGAACGAGGTGCTCGCCAAGAACCAGATCGACCCGTCGATGCTGCGGCTCTGCACCAGCATCAAGGCGGCGGGGGTGATCCTCTACACCATCACCTTCGGCAACGTCGGGAACGCGACGCGGGCGACCTATGGCGGCTGCGCCTCCGACCCCGAGACCGACAGGCGCATCGCGGGCCCGAAATACTTCGACGCGCCCTCCGGCGACGAGCTGTCGGAAGCCTTCGGCGCCATCGGCGCCCAGCTTCAGGCGCTGCGGCTGGTGCCCTGAGACGGCCGGGCGCTCAGACGGCGCCGATCCCCCGCGCAAAGCCCTCCAGGATCCATAGCAGAGCGTCGAGCAGGGGCCGGCCGAGGAGCGCGACGGCCTGCCAAAGCAGGAACGCCGGCGCCCAGACGGCGAGCGCGGCGCAGAGCGTCAGCGCGTCGGACGCCATGCGCCCGTCGGTCTCGGAGCCCGAGGCGAGCCCCGCGGCGATGTTCCGCCCGAGCCTTTTCGAGACCAGCGTGAAGAGGCCGAAGGCGCCGACGCCGGCGTGCAGCGCGGTCGGCAGCAGGGTGGAGAAGAAGCAGAAGTAGAGCCAGTAGTAGTCGTGCGCCGCGGCGGGGTCTCGCAGGTCGGCGAAGAGCGCGCCGAGATCGATCAGCCCCGGCGCCCCCGGCGCCCGGGCGAGATGGACGACCGCGACGGTCGCGAAGCCCAAGCCGACGAGGATCGCCAGCGCCGCCGCCGCGTCGATCAGGGCATTGAGCGCGACGTGGCCCCTGACGCCCCGCCGCAGCAGCCAGCGGGTGAGGCCGACAGAGGCGAAATCGGCCAGCGCGTTGAGGATGGGGAGGATAGCGAGGAAGAATAATAGAACTCTGGCCTCATCTCTTTTCGCAATTTGGGGGAAGAAGTGATGCGTGGTAATCACGGCAGTAAAGACAATAAAAATAAATAACATAAGTGTAGCTGTTGGCTTGCCAAAGAAAATTCCTATCTTTTGTTGGATTGAAATGAGTGGTATTGTAAATGCAATTGCTACAGAGCCAAATATGGGCGTTGCATCAATAGTCGAAAATGCACTTGCGCCAGCAACTGCGCCTACACACGCAAGCGCACTGACTAGCGCGCCTGTTCTCACATTTGAACTCAACACAATTCCAGCCAGCAAGATTGCACCAAGTGCGAAGAAAGAAATTGCTGGCTCACTGCTGTATGAAAAAACCATGCTAATTACAAATAAAACGGCCAATGCAAGCAATGCAGATAATAATAATCTTAATGATACATGAAAGGTTGATTTATATAATAGAGATCTATTTAAAAAAGATAGTGCTATGAAAATAGCGCCTACAGTCGTTACGCGCCAAAGAGAGTGTTCTTGTGCTTCGATTACAGTGAGCCCGCCGATGCGGCCTGTGTCGCCGGTGGCGGCCCACCAAAGCAAGACCGAGAGCATCGGGTAGGCGAGGGCCAGCAGGAGGCACTTGTCGAGCAGGTCATGGCTCCACGCCCGCGAGACCTCCATCTTCGGCGCGCCGGGCGTCTGGTCGGCTTCGGGCGAGAGGCGGCGGTCGAGCTGGTCGAGCGCGGCGGCAAGAAGCTCGCGGTAGCGCCGGGCGAAGCCGTCATGGCGCAGCCGCGCGATCCAGCGGCCCTTGCCAGGCTGCGCGTGCAGATCATGGAAGTAGCGCCATGAGACGGCGTAGCAGAGCCCGAAGAAGAGGCCCCAGCCGCCGAGCGCCTCCAGCGTTGCGAAAATGAAGTCTGACAATGGCGGGCCCTCTCGCGGCCGCTTACGCTAGCCGAGCGCGCCGCGGGCGGGCAAAGCCTTTTGCCGGCTTGCGCATCCGTTTGACAAAACGTCGTCCGCGCGCCTCTATCCCTCCCAACAAGAAACCAAGGGGAGGAATGACGATGATGAAGCCGCTTCTCGGCGCCGCGCTCGCGCTGGCCGTCTCGAGCGCCGCGCAGGCCGAGACGACTCTGCGCATCACGCTGCAGCTGCCGCTGGCCAGCCACCTCGGGCAGAACCTGCTGCTGTTCAAGGAGGAGGTCGAGAAGACTTCCGACGTGAAGATCGAGATCTACGACAGCGCCCAGCTCTACAAGGACAGCGAGGTGCCGGAGGCGGTCGGCTCGGGCCAGATCGAGATGGGCGTCGCCTCGCTCAGCCGCTTCGTGGGCGACATCCCGGCGGTGGACATCTTCTACATGCCCTTCGTGCTCAACACCGAGGAGAAGGTGCGCGCCGCGACCGCGCCGGGCTCGGCCGTGCGCGCGCCGCTGGACGAGGCCATCGCCGGGACCGGGAACAAGGTGCTGTGGTGGCAGGCCTATGGCGGCAACGTGCTGCTCTCCAAGGGCGAGCCGCTGATGGGGCCGGAGGACCTCGAGGGCAAGAAGGTGCGCGTGTTCGGCAAGTGGCTCGGCAAGTGGGCCGAGCAGCTCGGCGGCGCGCCGACGCTGATCTCGGGCTCCGAGCAGTTCCTCGCCTATCAGCGCGGCACGGTCGACATCGGCATGACGGGCCTCTCGGGCGTGCAGTCGCGCAAGCTGTGGGAGGTGATGGACGCCATCACCATCACCAACAACGGCGACATCGAGTTCCTCGTGGTGATCAACGAGGACGCGTGGGACGACCTCAGCCCCGAGCAGCAGGCCGCCGTCGAGGCCGCCGCGCTCAAGGCCGAGGCCGACGTGCGCGACCGCATGAGCGAGATCGAGAAGGAGGCGCTGGCCGACGCCGTCGCCGCCGGCATGAAGGTCCACACGCCGACCGCCGAGCAGGTCGCGGCGTGGAAGGCGGCCTCCGCCCCGGTCATCGACGCCTGGCTGGAGGAGGCCGGGCCGCTCGGCAAGCAGGTGCTCGACGCCGCCAACGGCCTCTGACGCCACCCGCCTGCGGGCCCCGGACCCGCGCCGGGGCCCAAGCCGGGCGCTCGCGCGAGAGCTCTCGACGCGAGCGGCCCGCGCGGCGCCGTCGGGCCGGACGTCCGCCGTCCGTCATGCCGGACCGGGGCGGGCGCCGGGATCGACACCGGGGCCGCCCGCGCCTTGCGACATCCGCCGCCGCCCATCTCACGGAGGCCCGCCATGGGGCTTGTCGACCGCCTGTCCGACGCGCTCGCCGCCTTCGCGGGGTGGGTGTACTTCGGCATCGGCCTGATGCTGAGCTACGAGGTGGCGGCGCGCTACTTCTTCACCGCGCCGACGATCTGGGCGGAGGAGCTCTCGCGCCTCTTCTTCGTGTGGGCGACGCTGCTGGCGGCGCCTGCGCTGCTGCGCCACGGCCAGCACATCCGCGTGACGGTCGTGACCGCGCTGCTCGGCGACGGCGCGCGGCGCGCGGCGCGGCTGATCGCGCTCGGCGTGGTGCTGGCCGTCTGCGTCGTCGTGGTCTGGGCGGGGCTTGACGCGCCGCTCAACAGCTTCGAGCGCGGCCGCACGACCGGCTCGATGCTCGACATGCCGGCGTGGTGGCCGCAGGCCGCGGTGCCGGCGACCTTCGCGCTGCTGGGCCTCCAGGCGGCGCTGGAGATGGCGCGCACGGCGATGGGCGCGCCGATCCCCGACGACAGCCCGGTTCAGGAGTAGTCTCGATGGAGGTCGTCCTCATCCTGCTGGCGCTGTTCGCGCTGCTGCTCGTCGGCGTGCCGGTGGCGTTCGCGCTGGGCGGGCTGGGGCTCGCGCTGCTGCTCGTCGGCGGCTTCGCGCCCTCGATGGCGTCGACCGGGCTGCTCTCCTCGCTCGACAGCTTCATCCTGCTGGCGGTGCCGCTGTTCCTGCTGATGTCCAACATCCTGCTGCGCGGCGGCGTCGGCCGCGACCTCTTCGCCGCGGTGCAGGCCTGGGTCGGGCACTGGCCCGGCGGGCTGGCGGTGGCGACGGTGCTGAGCTGCGGGCTGTTCGCGGCGATCTCCGGCTCCTCGGTCGCGACGGCGGGCACCATCGGTTCGGTCGCCATTCCGGAGATGACCAAGCGCGGCTACCCGCGGCCCTTCGTCTTCGGGCTGCTGGCGGCGGGCGGGACGCTCGGCATCCTCATCCCGCCCTCGATCATCCTGATCGTCTACGGCGTGATCACGGAAAGCTCGATCCTGGCGCTCTTCATGGCCGGCGTGGGGCCGGGGCTGCTGATGATGAGCCTCTTCATCGTCTACGCGATGCTCTACGCGAAGTTCTCGTCGGACTACACGCCGAGCCCGCGGGCGGCGAAGGGCGAGCGGCGGCGCACCGGGCTGCGCGCCCTGCCGACGGCGGCGCTGGCGACGCTGGTGATCGCCGGCATCTATCAGGGCTGGTTCACGCCCACGGAAGCCGCGGCCATCGGCTTCATCGGCGCGCTGTTCCTGACCCTCGTGGTGCTGCGTTCGCTGAGCTGGGCGGACCTGAAGGCGGCGGTGGCCGACAGCATGCGGGCCTCCGCCTCGATCCTGCTGATCGTCGCGTGCGCCAAGGTCTTCGGCAAGGCCATCGCGCTGTGGCGGGTGCCGCAGGACCTGTCGGCGTTCATCACGGCCAACGTCGACACGGCGGGCGCCTTCATCCTCGCCGTGGCGCTGGCGCTGCTGGTCATGGGGCTGTTCATGGAGGCGCTCTCCATGATGCTGATCATGATGCCGGTGCTGGCGGGAACGATGGCGGCGCTGGGCGTCGACCCGATCTGGTTCGGCATCTTCTTCATCATCATGGTCGAGTGCGCGCTGATCACGCCGCCGGTGGGCTTGAACCTCTACGTCATCCAGAGCATCGGGCGGGCGCAGATGGGGGAGGTGGCGCGCGGCGCCGCGCCCTTCGTCGCCCTGATGCTGCTGACCGTCATCCTGATCTACCTGTTCGAGGACATCGCGCTGTGGCTGCCGAGAAACCTGTGACGACCGCTCACGCCTTCCCCGGCGCCGCTCCGGGCGCGCGGCTGCGCGCGCTGCTGGAGAGCGGCGATCTGCTGGTCACGCCGTCCTGCGGCGACGCGCTGACGGCGCGGCTGATCGAGCAGGCGGGGTTCCGCGCCGCCTTCATGTCGGGCTTCTGCGTCTCCGCCCAGCGGATCGGCGCGCCTGACGCGGGGCTGATCTCCTACGCCGAGATGGCCGGCGCCGTGCGCGACGTCTGCGCGGCGACGACGCTGCCGATGCTGTGCGACGGCGACACCGGCTACGGCAACGCGCTCAACGTCAAGCGCACCGTGAAGGGCTACGCGCAGGCCGGCGCGGCGGCGGTGATGATCGAGGACCAGGTCGCGCCGAAGCGGTGCGGGCACACCAAGGGCAAGCTGGTGGTGGACCGCGTCGAGGCGGTCGAGCGCATCCGCGCGGCGGCGGACGCGCGCGCCGAGATCGGCTCGGACATCCTCATCATCGCGCGCACCGACGCGCGCCACGGCCACGGGCTCGACGAGGCGCTGTGGCGCGCGGAGGCGTTCCACAAGGCCGGCGCCGAGATCCTGTTCGTGGAGGCGCCGAAGTCCGAGGCCGAGATGCGGCGGCTCTGCGCCGAGCTGCCGGGCTGGAAGATGGCCAACCTCGTGGAGGGCGGCGAGACGCCGATCCCGACGCAGGCGGTTCTGAAGGAGATGGGCTACGGCGTGGCGGCCTACCCGCTGACGCTGATGGCGACCGCGATGCGGGCGATGACCGACGCGCTGGCGGCGATGCGCGGCGACCGCAAGCCCGAGGGGCTGATGGGTTTCGCGGAGCTGCGCGAGCGGGTGGGCTTCGAGGCCTATTACGTCGACGAGGCCCGCTACGCCGGCGCGCGGGAATAGGCGGGGCGCGGGCGGCCGCTCACCAGCGCAGGACGCGCGGGCCGAGGAGCGCTCCGAGCGCGGCGAGGGCGAGGATCGCGCCGCCGTAGGAGACCGCGACGAAGAACGGGTCGTCGGCCGGGCAGAACAGGGCGTAGGCCAGCGTCGCGACCCCGCCGGCGGCGACGCCGGCCACGGCGCCGGCTGCGCGCGGGCGCGTCGGCGCCCCGGCGCGCAGCC
>CAYGUQ010000187.1:0-7699 GCA_964352995.1 uncultured Rhodobacterales bacterium | reverse complement strand
CGGGGCGCGCGCTCAGTGCGTCCGCGCGCCCGCCGACTTCACCCGTCGCAGCGGGATCGACGACTCGATCTCCGCGACCCCCTCGACCTTTGTGAGCTTGCCCACGAGGAACTTCTCGAACTCGGTCATGTTGCGCACCACGACGCGCAGCAGGTAGTCGCGGTTGCCCGTCATCAGCCAGCAGTCGACCACCTCGGGAAAGCTGGCCACCGCCGCCTCGAAAGTCGAGAGCGCGTCGTCGATCTGCTTGTTGAGCTTGACCGACACGAACACCGAGACGTCGAAACCCAGCGCCGCCTCGTCGATAAGCGCGGTATATCCGGTGACGATCCCGGCCTCCTCCAGCTGCCGGAGCCGCCGCGCCACGGGTGTGGGGCTGAGCCCGACAGCCTCGCTCAGCGCCTGAAGCGAGATGCGCCCGTCGCGCGACAGCCGACGCAGGATGCGCTCGTCGATCTCATCCAGCTTGGCGGATTCCACCAAATCGATCCCGAATCATGAAGCTATTCGGCGCATCAGCCGGCCGTTGAACTGCAAATAGCTAAGAACGCGCTCGCTGGCGAGCGTATGATGCGGGCTCGCGCAGCGGAGGCGACATGACGAGCGTTCATCTCAAGACCATCGAGAGCCGGCTCCTCTGGCTCTCCCACTGGATGATCCACAACGCCAACCACATCCGCCCGAAGACGGACGCGATCAAGGTCGGCGGGCATCAGGCGTCGTCGGCGTCGATGGTGTCGATCATGACCGCGCTCTATTTCTCGGCGCTGCGGCCGGAGGACCGGGTGGCGGTGAAGCCGCACGCCTCGCCGGTGTTTCACGCCATGCAGTATCTGATGGGAAATATCGCGCGCGAGAAGCTTGAGCGGTTCCGCGGTTTCGGCGGCGCGCAGTCGTACCCCTCGCGGACCAAGGACGTAGACGACGTCGACTTCTCGACCGGGTCCGTCGGGCTCGGCGTCGCCATGACGTCCTTCGCGTCGATCGTGCAGGACTACATCCTCGCGAAACCATGGGGCGGCGACCTGAGGCCCGGCCGCATGGTCGCGCTGGCGGGCGACGCGGAGCTCGACGAGGGCAACGTCTACGAATGCCTTCAGGAAGGCTGGAAGAACGACCTCCGCAACACCTGGTGGATCATCGACTACAATCGCCAGTCGCTCGACGGCATCGTCCGCGAGGGCCTGTTCCAGCGCATCGAGAAGACCTTCGACGCCTTCGGCTGGGAGGTGGTGAAGATCAAGCACGGGTCGCTCCAGCGCGCCGCATTTCTCGAACCCGGCGGCGAGAAGCTGCGCGACTGGATCGACCGCTGCCCGAACTCCGACTACTCGGCGCTGACCTTCATGGGCGGCGGGGTCTGGCGGCGGCGGCTGATGGACGACCTCGGCGACCAGGGCGACGTCTCCGCCCTGATCGAGCGGCGCTCGGACGACGCGCTCGCCGACCTGATGGAGAACCTCGGCGGCAACTGCGTCGACACCATGGCGGAGACCTTCGCGCGCGTCGATCACGACCGTCCGGTCTGCTTCCTCGCCTACACAGTGAAGGGCTGGGGAACGCCCATCGCGGGCCACAAGGACAATCACGGCGGCCTGATGACGCCGAAGCAGATGGCCGCGTGGCGGGAGCACATGGGCGTGCCGGAAGGCATGGAGTGGGAGCGTTTCGCGACCGTGGAGGACCCCGAGGCGCTGAAGGCGTTCCTCAGGGCGACGCCGTTCTTCGCCGGCGGGCCGCGCCGCCGCTGCGATGCGGCGCTGGCGGCGCCCGCGATCTCGGCCCGGTCGCTGCTGGGCCCCGCCGAGCGCGAGATCTCGACGCAGGCGGCGTTCGGCAGGATCCTCGACCAGCTCGCCCGCGGCGGCGGCGACCTGGTCGACCGGATCGTGACGACCTCGCCGGACGTCACCGGAACCACCAGCCTCGGCCCCTGGGTGAACCGTCGCCGGCTCTTCGCGCGGGGCGCGCGGCCGGACGTGTTCAAGGCGCACAAGATCCCGTCCACCGCGAAATGGGAGTTCTCGCCGGAGGGCCAGCACGTCGAGCTCGGCATCGCCGAGATGAACCTGTGCCTGCTTCTCGCCGCCGCGGGCCTCGCCCATTCGCTCTTCGGCAGGCGGCTGATCCCCATCGGCACGGTCTACGATCCCTTCGTCGCGCGCGCGCTCGATGCGCTGAACTACGCCTGCTATCAGGACGCGCGCTTCCTGCTCGTCGGCACGCCCTCCGGCGTGACGCTCGCGCCCGAGGGCGGCGCGCACCAGTCCATCGGCACGCCGATGATCGGGATGAGCCAGCCGGGCCTGACGGCCTTCGAGCCCGCCTTCGCCGACGAACTGGCGATCGTGATGGAATGGGCCTTCGCGCACATGCAGCGCGACGGCGCCGAGGGCGGCTCGGTCTATCTGAGGCTCACCACCAACCCCCTCGAACAGCCGCTGCGCGCCGGCGGAGAGCGTTTCGCGGCGGACGTCGTGGCGGGCGGCTACTGGCTGCGGCCGCCGGGGCCGAACTGCGAGGCGGTGATCGCGTATCAGGGCGCGGTCGCCGGCGAGGCGATCAGGGCGGCCGGGATGATCGGCGGCGCCCGGCGGGACGTCGGGCTGCTTGCGGTGACCTCTGCCGACCGCCTGCACGCAGGCTGGACCGCGGCGCAGAAGGCGCGCGAGGTCGGCGACGCAGGCGCCCGCGCCCATGTCGAGACGCTGCTCGGCGACCTGCCCGCGCACTGCGTGCTTGCGACGGTGGTGGACGGGCACCCGGCGACGCTCTCCTGGCTGGGCGGCGTCGCCGGGCGCCGTACGCTCCCGCTCGGCGTGGAGGGCTTCGGCCAGACCGGGACCATCGGCGACCTCTACCGCTGCTTCGGGCTCGACGCCGAGGCGATCGTGCGGCGGCTCGACGCGATGACCCCGGGCCGCAGCATGCGCGCCTGACGCCGCCGCCGGGCGCGGCGGCGCTCTTGACCCGGCCGCCGGCGCCGCGCCATCAGCCTGAGGCGGCGCATCCGCCCGCCCGTCCGTTCCCCGGAGAGTGAAGCCGATGAACCTCGCCCGTCTCGCCGCCGAAGCCGAAGCCCGCGGCAAGCCCGTCAGGGCGGGGCTGATCGGCGCCGGAAAGTTCGGCTCGATGTTCCTGAGCCAGACGCCGACCATCGCGGGCCTCGACGTGACGGCCGTCGCCGACCTGTCGCCCGACAGGGCGCGCGCCGCCTGCGTCGCGGTGGGGTGGGACGCCGCGCGCGTCTCGGCGACGGCGTTTCTAGAAGACGGCGCGGAGCTCGCCCGCCGCGACGACGTCGACGTCGTGATCGAGGCGACGGGCAGCCCGCGCGCCGGCGTCGCCCACGCCGAGGCCGCCATCGCCGCGGGCAAGCATGTCGTGATGGTCAATGTCGAGGCCGACGTCCTCGTCGGGCCCGTTCTCGCCCGCAGGGCCGCGGCGGCGGGGGTCGTCTATTCGATGGCCTACGGCGACCAGCCTGCGCTGGTCAGCGAGATGGTGGACTGGGCGCGCGCCTCCGGGTTCCATGTCACGGCCGCCGGCAAGGGCACCAAGTATCTGCCCGCCTACCACGCGGCGACGCCCGACGACGTGTGGACGCACTACGGCCTCACCGCTGACGCCGCCAAGGCCGCCGGCATGAACCCGCAGATGTTCAACTCGTTTCTCGACGGCACCAAGAGCGCCATCGAGATGGTGGCCATCGCCAACGCCTGCGGCCTCGACGTGCCCGACGACGGCCTCGCCTTCCCGCCCTGCGGCGTCGACGATCTGGCGCATGTGCTGCGGCCGCGGGAGCTTGGCGGGCGGTTGGCGCGGCGGGGCGTGGTGGAGACCGTCTCCTCGCTGGAGCGCGACGGCAGGCCGGTGTTCCGGGACCTGCGCTGGGGCGTCTATGTCGTGTTCGAGGCGCCGAACGACTACGCCGCGGCCTGCTTCCGCCAGTACGGCCTGCCGACCGACGCCACCGGCCGCTTCGCGGCGATGTACAAGCCGTTCCACCTGATCGGCCTTGAGCTGTCGGTGTCCGTCCTGAGCGCCGCCCTGCGCAACGAGCCGACGGGGCAGGCGCGCGAGATGCGCGGCGCGGTCGCGGCGGTGGCCAAGCGCGCGCTGAAGGCGGGAGAGATGCTCGACGGCGAGGGCGGATACACCGTCTACGGCAAGGCTCTGCCCCGCGCGCTGGCGACGGCGGCGCTGCCGGTGGGGCTCGCGCACGGCGTCAGGCTCTCGCGGGACGTCGCCGCAGGCGAGACGCTGGCGCTCGACGACGTCGATCTCGGGGCCGACCCGCTGGCGGCGCTCTACCGCGAGGCCGTCGAGCCGCGGCCTGCCGCGGCGCCTCGGATGTGAAAAGCGCCTGAAGACGATCCCGCCGCCGGTCCTGACGACGAACGGCCGGCGCCGCGCCGGGAGCATGCGCCTCCCCGGCGCCGCGGCGACATGCCGGCGAGGGATCGCGCCCCCCGGAGAGGCCCGGTCTTCCCGCCGCCGACCGGGTCGGTCGGCTCCAGCGCCGCTCTAGAAGAAGACGCTGTCGAGGTCCTGCCTGGCGGCGCCGCCCTGCTCTCGGTCGCCGAAGTGCCGCGCCTGCACGTCGCGCTCCCGCGACATCGTGTAGAGCGCGAGCAGCTCCGCGCGCAGCGCCTCGGGCACCGCGCCCGGATCGTCGGTCGTCGCAAGGAGCTCGGCTGCGTCGCCGATCTGCCGGCCCAGCCGGCGCACCGTCTCCAGCGCGGCCTTCGCGGCCTGCACCGACCCCGAAACCGCCTGGTGTGCCGCAATCGTCTCCTGACTGGAGGCGCGAATGCTGGAGAGCTCCCCCTCCAGCGTCGCTCCGATGCGTTCGAACGCCGCGGCTTCGGCGCGAAGCCGCGCCGCGGCTTCGTCCACCGCGGCCGGATCCGCTTCGTTCATCGTGCGCTCGATCGCGCCGAAGCTGTCCCGGCAGGCGGCCACGAGCCTCTCGGTCTCGTGCGCGGTCTCGCGCACGGAGCCGGCGAGCACCGAGAACGCGGCGCGCGCCGAGCCGGTCCTCCAGGTCAGCAGCGTGGCGTTGATGGCGGAGAGGTTCAGCAGCGCGGCCTCGGCGTCGAGCTTGCGGAAGCGCAGCAGGGCCGCGGCGACGCGCTCCCGCACGGCGGCGAGCGAGGCGCGGGCCATGTCGAGAGCCGGAGCGATCTGCGCGATGGTCTTCTGCACCGCGCTGAACGTCTCGCGGCGCGTGGCGACGAGGTCGGCCGCGCCGCCATGCTCCATGGCGGCCGCCTGTTCGCGCGCCGCGGTCTCGGCCGCGCCGGCGATCTCCGAGAGGGCGGCGAGCGAGGCGTCTACGGCATGCTCGGTGTCTTCTGCCAGCGCGCGCAGCTGCGCGGCGGCCAGCCCGACCAGCGCGGGCGTCTCCGCCGAGCGCCCGATGATCTCGACGATGTGCTCCATGCGCTGCGAGAACTCGTCGGAGAACTGGATGCCGGCCACGAGCGCCTTGACGCCCGCCTTCATCGAGGCGCCCGCCTTCAGGCTCAGCGCTTCGATGCGGCGACGCTCCTCGCGTTCGCGCGCGGTCTGGTCGCGCCGCGCCGCCTCGCCGGCGTCGATGGCCCCGATGGTGCCTTCGAGCAGCGCGGTCGCCTTGTCGGCCTCCGCCGCCGCGCTCTGCTGGGAGCCGAGGATCTCGTCGAGGCCGACGGCGACGCCGACGGCGCCGTCCCGCAGCGTCGAGGAGCTGTCGCGCAGGGAGGCCACGTAGTCGTCGAGGCCCTCCACGCCCATGGATTTCGCGGCGAGGGCGGTGAGCGACGAGACGCCCGAGAGCTGCTGTCCCTGACGCCGCAGATCGTCGAGCGACGACCGCGCGCGCGCCACGTCGGCCTTGAGCGAGCGGCGCTGCTCCTCCCCGCCGAGGTCGCGCACGGCGATCAGCAGCGCGCCCATGCCGTCGCGCAGCGGGGTCAGCGGATCGGACCCGTCGCTCTCGCCGCAGAGCGCCGCCAGCGCATTGAGCGCGGCGACCATCTTGTTGGAGGCCGCATGAACCAGGCGAAGGCGCTCCGCCACGGTCGCGAACGCCGCAACCGCCTCGCGACGATGGGCTTCGATCCGATCCGCTGCGGGGTCGGACCAGTCGTTCTGCGCTGAAAGGTGGCTCTTCATGACTGGCCACAGGTACTGCGACACATGTGAAGCGCCCGTAAATCGCCCACGATGTTTCCGTATAAATCAATATATTAAACACTTTTTCAACCGGTCCGCACGGCGGTTGGTAACAGTTCCTTCAGCGGATGCCGCAACATTGAGGGGGTCAAAAAACGGATTTGTCCAATGTCGAAAGTTGCGTGCGCCGATCGGGCGGGGATCGTTGTCGACGCCGGGGCGGACCCGGCTTCCGCCGCCGAGAATCGGGACGCTCTGCTGGCTGAAGCGCGCATGGCGGTGCAAGGCGGCGGCCCGATCATGATCGATCTCGGCGGCGGTTCGCCGCGTGCGCACGCGCTGCAGTTCATCGCCGCCTGCCGCAAGTCGATCGAGGCCGCGGGCGGGACGGCGCAACTGTCGCCGCGCGCCGAAGCCGCCCTGCGCGGCGACTGAGGCGCGGCGGCCTGACATGACCACTCACCGACCCATGGAGACGCGCAGATGAGCCGTTCCGTTCTTTCCGTCGACGACAGCAAGGCTGTGCGCGACATGGTCGCCTTCACGCTGGAGGCCGAGGGCTACCGGGTCGTCGGCGCCGAGAACGGCGCCGACGGCCTCCAGAAGCTGCGCAGCGAGCGCTTCGCCCTGATCATCACCGATCTCAACATGCCGGTGATGAACGGCATGGATTTCATCAGGAACGCCCGCAAGGAGAGCAACGGCTCCGGCGTGCCGATCATCATGCTCACGACGGAATCGGCGCCGGAGAAGAAGGCCGAAGGCAAGGCCGCCGGCGCGACCGGCTGGCTCAACAAGCCCTTCGACGGCGACATGCTCGTCTCGATCGCCAAGAAGCTGGCGGGTTGAGCGCATGACCGAGGGCCGCTCCTCCGACCGGGTGAACCCCGCCGTCGCAACGTTCGTCCAGGAGGCCCGCGAGCAGATCGAGGGCCTGGAAGGCATGCTGCTCGACCTTGAGGGCGGCGCCGACCCGGCGATGGTCGACGCGGTGTTCAGGACGCTGCACACGGTCAAGGGCTCGGGGGCGATGTTCGGCTTCGAGACGCTGGCGCGTTTCGCCCATCATTTCGAGAACGCCTTCGACCTCGTGCGCGACGGCAAGCTCGCCGTCGACGCCCGGCTGATCGACCTGTCGCTGAAGGCGCGCGACCACATGAGCGCGCTGCTCGACTGCGGCGGCGACGGGGCGGCGGCGACCGAGCTGGAGGCCTCGCCTGCGGCGGCGGCGATCCTCGCCGCGCTGGCCGAGACCACCGGCGGCGGGCATCCGGCCCCGACCGCCTCGACTGCGGCTCCCGCGGCGGGCGCAGCGGAAGGCGGCGCAGCGGAGACGCCGACGCGCTTTGTCGTCCTGTTCCGCCCGACCGCCGACGCCCTGCGCAACGGCATGCGGCCCGACCTGCTGATCGAGGAGCTTCGCGGCCTCGGCGAGGCCGAGGTGACGCTCGACGCGAGCGGCGTGCCGGCGCTTGAGGACATGGACCCCGGCGCCTCCTATCTCGCATGGCGCGTGGCGCTTTCGACGACGCAGCCGCGC
>CAYGUQ010000186.1:0-7699 GCA_964352995.1 uncultured Rhodobacterales bacterium | reverse complement strand
GCCGCGCGCATCGCGAGGGGAAGGGCGGGGAGGCGGGGCGCGCGGCCCCGCCGCTGAGCGCTACTCGATGCCGGCGGCCTTCAGGCCGTTCTCGAAGTAGAAGGTCGACTGGTTGGGGTTGGCGTCGAGATCGCAGACCAGGAGCGTGTCCGACGGCGGCTGCGCCTCGAAGGTCTCCAGCACATGCAGCACCTGGTCGCGCAGCTCGGCGATGGCGACGTTCTGCACGAGGTGGTTGGTCTTGGGCTCGATGGTCACCGTGCCCGAGGGCCCGTCGAAGCTCACCGGAGACCGAAGCGCCTCGATCACCGCCATGCGGTCGGTCGTGCCTGCCTTCTTCACGCCCTCCGCCCAGAGATGCACGCCCTCGTAGGAGCGCGCCGTGGTCTCGGAGATGTAGTTGATGTCCTCGCTGGAGAAGGCGCGCAGGTCGCTGACGAACTTCTTGTTCGCCGGCGTGTCGATCTCCTCGAAATAGGCGAAGGAGACGATCATGCCGTTTCCTTCCTCCGCCGAGACCAGCTTGTGCTCGCCGCCCAGCGTGAAGGTCGTCGAGGCCAGCGGGATCTCCTTGTTCACGCCCGCCGCGCCGTACTGACGGTAGAACGAGATGTGCGCCGCGCCGACCAGCGCCGACATCACGAAGTCGGGCTTCTCCGTCTGGATCTTCTTGATCGTCGGGCCGAAATTGGTGACGTCGAGCGGGAAGAACTCCACCGCGACATTCTCGCCGCCGTTGTCGCGCACGTATTTCTGCACCCAGTCGGCGGTGATGTGGCCGTAGTTGTAGTCGGCCGCAATGATGTAGACCTTCTTGCCCCACTTGTTCATGGCGTAGGGAACCAGCTTCTCGACCGTCTGCGCCGGCGTGCTGCCGGTGCAGAAGTTGTTGTAGTCGCAGACGCCGCCCTCGTAGAGCGTGTTGTAGAAATAGAGGGTCTGGAAGCGGTTCAGCACCGGCCGGATCGCCTCGCGCGAGGCCGAGGTTATGCCGGCGTGCACGACGTCCACCCGGTCGCCGGCGGCGGCCTGGGTCGCGAACTGGGTGTAGAACTGGATCGTGGTCTGCGGATCGTATGAGATCAGCTCGATCTGGCGGTCGAGCAGGCCGCCTGCGGCGTTGATCTCCGAGACGGCCAGCTTCGTGGCCTCCAGCATCGGCCGGCCCAGCAGCTCCAGCCCGCCGGACTGGTCGAGGATCGCCGCCATCTTGATCGGCGTCGCCGCGCGGACGATCGCAGGCGCGGCGAGGGTCGCGGCGCCGGCGGCGGAGGCGCGCAGCAGGCTGCGGCGGGACAGTATCATCGGGTCTTCTCCTGTGCTGATCGGATTGTGGGCGCCGCGAGGTCGCCTAGCTCTCGGCCGGTCCGGAGCCGTTCCTGCGGCCGCCGCCGGTCTCGGGGGCGTCGCCGGTGCGCAGGCGCGAGGCCACGCCGCCGACGCCTGCGCCGATGTTCATGCCGATCTCCTCGCCGAGCTTCTGGACGGCGGGAAGCTGCAGGGCCATGCCGAGGATGCCGTCGACGACCTGGTTGACCATCGGTCCGCCCTCGCCGCCGCCGCTCGCGCCGCCCCCTGTCGCGCCGAAGCCGCTGACGTGGTTGATGCGGATGCTCTCGATCTTCTCGGCGGGCTTGACCATCTCGCGCACGACCTCCGGCAGGGCCTTGATCTTGGCGAGGTCGGTCTTCATGCGCACGATGGCCTCCGACTGGGCGTTCTGCGCGTCGAACAGCGCCGCCTCGCCCTCGGCCTGCGCAAGCAGGCGCGCCTTCTCAGCGGCCGCCTTCTCGGAGATCGCGTGCGCCTCCGCCTCGGCCATCACGCGCACCGTGCCGGCCTCCGAGGCGACGCGGGTGTCGTCCACCGCCGCGGCCTCCTGCGCCTTGATCACCGCCAGCGCCTTGGCGCGCTCGGCGGCGGCGGTCTCCCTCGCCGTCACCACGCTCTCGCGGCCCGTCACCTCCGAGGCGATGGCCGCCGCCGCCGCCGCCTGCGCCGACGCGGCCTCCGCCTTCTTGGCCGCGATCAGCACTTCGCTGTCGGCCTTCGCCGTGCGCTTGGCCAGTTCGGCGCGGGCGTCGATCTCGGCGATCTCCTGCTCGGCCTGGATCTGCTTGGCGCGCACCTCCATGTCGCGGCGGATGCGGGCGTATTCGCGCCGCTCGTCGCCTTCCGCCTGCGCCTCGGCGGTCTCGGCGGTGGTGCGGGCGCGCGCGGCCTCGATGGCCTTGGTCTGCGCGAACTGCGCCTCCTCCTCCTCCTGCTCGATCAGCAGGCGGCGCTTGGCGGCGTCCAGCCGGCTCTGGCGGACGGCGGTGTCGGCCTCGTCCTCGATGACCGCGCGCTCCTTCTTGTTGGTCGCGATCACCTCCGCGAGGCGCCGCATGCCGACAGCGTTGAAGGCGTTGCCCTGATCGAGGTTCTGGAACGGCGTCTGGTCGAGACGCGTGAGCGACACCGCCTCCAGCAGCAGCCCGTTCTGACGCAGCTTGTCGGCCAGCGCGTCTGCCACTTCGGCGACATACTTGCCGCGGTTGTCCTGCAACGCGTCCATGGTGTAGCCGGCCGCGACGTTCAGCAGCGCGTCGGCGAGCTTGCCTTCGAGCAGGTCGGCGAGGTCGTCCGCGCGGAACGCCTTTCCCCCCAGCGCCTGCGCCGCCGTCGCGACGCCCTCGTCGGTCGGCTGCACGCGCACGTAGAACTCCGCCGTCGCATCGATGCGCAGGCGGTCGGCGGTGATGATCGAGGTTTCGCCGGCGCGCTCAACCTCCAGCCGCATGGTGCGCATGTTGACTTCGGAGGTGCGGTGCAGGATCGGCAGGCTCAGCACGCCGCCGTCGAGCACCACGCGCTGCCCGCCCTGGCCGGTGCGCACGAGCGCCACTTCCCGGCTCGCTTTCATATAGAAGCGGTTGAGAAACAGCACCACGATCACGAGCGCGACGATCGCGCCGACAACGAGCCAGACCATCCGGGCGAACCTCCACCATGCGGCGACCTCCGCGACCCAGGCGGGAATCGACCTGCGCCGAACGTTAACAACGCCCGGGAGGGGGAACAGCGAAGAGTGGAGACTTGCGGCGTCGCCTGAGGCGCCTGCGGCATTTTCAAGCGAAGTCGCGCCGATTGGCGGCGATATGCCCAAAAACCAGGCGAAAAGTTTTCTGCTGGAGCGAATGGAGATGCGAGGCCCGCGCCTTGGCGACGTTGCGCCAGACGGTTCGCGACGGGGCGTTGTCGCAGAAAGCGAACTTGAGGCGGGCTTCCCCTTTCCCTCTGACGTCAGCGCCCGCGAACGATCCCGACGGTCTTGATCGACAGCCGGAACTGCGTGGCGGCGTCGGAGAACGCCGGCAGGCGGCCGTCGCGCGGCGCGAGCCGGGCCATCTCCCGATCCAGCCGGCTCAGCAGCGAGCCCCGCTTGCGCAGGGCCGCATTCCAGGCGCACCAGTTCGTCGTGCGGCGGCGAGAGCTTGCTCATGCGACCCGTGCAGACGCATGGCCTCACTCAGCGAATTCGGAATCGCCAGAGTTCCGCGGCAAGGCCGACCCTGCCCCCGGGCGCGCCTGTGCGCGCGACTGGAGCAGTCCGCCCGCGGCGCCGCCGCCGGTCACCACGCCTCGCGCGCTCTCAGGATCACGTCCCGCAGCCATCGATGCTTGGGCGACGGGTTCGTCCTCGCGGTCCAGACGAGGGACACCCTGAACGCGCTCCTGATCGGAGGGTTGCTCAGCGCCAGTCCCCGCCCGATCCGCGCGCCCAGCCTGCGCGGGAGCGTCGCCACGAGGTTCGAGCCCGCGATCAGCTCGGCGAGGCCTGCGGGGCTGGGGAGGAAGAGCGTCGGCTCGATGCGGTGGTTCGCCGCCTCGAGATCCCTGAGATACGCGGACTTCCAGCCGCCGCCGTAGTCGATCTGGACATGGCGCAGACCCAGATAGTCCTCGACGCCGAGGTCGCGCCCCGCCAGCGGGTGCGCGGGGTCCATCAGGCAGGCATAGTCCTCGGTATAGAGATAGCGGCTGTGAAACCCCGCCTCGCTGCGGGCGAAAGGCCCGATCAGAACGTCGGCCTGACGGTTCAGCAGCAGCTGATGCCCCTCGCCGAAAGCGTTGATGACGCGCACCCGCAGCTCAGGCGCCTCTGCGCGCAGGGCGGACAGGATCGAGGGGATCAGCAGGATCCGCTCGTAGTAGTTGCAGGCTATGGCGACGGTCTCGGTCGAGGCCTCCGGGAGGAAGCGATCCGGTTGCGCCATGACGTCAAGCAGATCGAGGATCTGGGCGGACCGCGCAAGCAGATCGCGGCAGCGGTCGGTCGGGACTTGCCGTCCGGCCTCGCGCACGAAAAGCGGGTCACCGAAAGCAGCGCGCAGCTTGGCGACGGTGTAGCTGATCGCGGACTGGTTCACGTCGAGATGCTCGGCCGCGGCGGTGAAGGATCCGAGCTGATGCACCAGCTGGAGCGTCCGCAGCGCGGCGAAGTCGAGGCTCGCAGGGTCGGCTTCGGCGTCCACGCGGCGCATCCATCAGATCTGTTGATGGGAAACAATAATTCTATCGCATGGCTTGGCAATCGCCTCGGCCCTAGGGTCGGAGCCGCAACGACCGGGGGATGACGATGCCATTGGCGCCAGTCGACGGAGAGATCACCATCGGTCAGCTGGCGGCGGACCCGTATCCGATCTATCGCCGATTGCGGGCCGAGGCGCCCGTGGCGCGCGTGGCCTCGGTCAAGCGGGTGTTCCTCACCCGGGCGGCGCTGACGCGGGCGGTCAAGGACGATCCCCGGCTGTTCAGCAGCGACGATCCGAACACGCCGATGCGTCCGGCCTTTCGCGCCCACACGCTGATGCGCAAGGACGGCCCCGAGCACATGGCCGAGCGCATGGCCATGATGCCCGCCTTCGCGCCCAAGCGCATCCAGACCGACTGGGGGCCGCTCTACGAGCGGCTGGCGGAGCAATACATCGCGCGTCTGCCCCGCGGCGAGACGGTGGACCTGTTCGACGCGCTTTGCGGCCCCCTCGCAGCGCGCATTCTGGCGCATGTCCTCGGCGTCGCAGAAGCCTCGGACGAGGCCATGCAGCGCTGGTCGCAGCGCATCATCGACGGCGCCGGCAATTTTGGCTGGCGGCCGGAGCTCTTCGCCCTGTCCGACCAGGCCAATGACGAGATGGACGCGCTGTTCGACCGGCTGCGCCCGCAACGGATCGCAGAGCCGGACGGTTCGGCCTTCTCGGTGATGCTGAACGCCGAAGCGCCGATCCCGATGAGCCAGATATACGCCAATCTGAAGATCGCGATCGGCGGCGGGATCAACGAGCCGCGCGACGCGCTGGCGACGGCGCTCTTCGGGCTTCTGGACAATCCCGACCAACTCGCCGAGGTCCGCGCCCAGGACGCATGGGGTCAGGCGTTCGAGGAAGCCGTTCGATGGGTCGCCCCGATCCAGGTCAGTTCGCGCCTCGTGACCGAGGATACCGAACTGGGCGGCTTCGACATCCCCAAGGGCGAGACCGTCATGACCATCCAGGCCTCGTCCAACCGCGACGAGGAGCTCTTCGAGAACGGTGAAGCGTTCTTCGTCTTCCGGGACAGGAATCCGCATCAGGCCTTCGGAAACGGCCCCCATCACTGCGCCGGGGTGCATATCGCGCGCCGAACCGTCGGCAAGATCATCCTGCCGATGCTGTTCGACCGTTTCCCCGCCATGCGCCTTGCATCCGAGCAGGCGGTGGAATGGCGGGGCTTCGGCTTTCGCGGACCGATCAACCTTCCGGTCGTTCTGAACTGACCCGAGATCGCTGAAAGAAGGCGAAGAAGCATGGTCAAGGTCATCTACCTGTCGGCTGACGGGCGCCGCGCCGAGATCGACGCCGCCGAAGGCGAGACCGTGATGCGGGCGGCTGTCCTGAACAGCGTCGACGGGATCGTGGGCGAATGCGGCGGCGCGATGATGTGCGCGACCTGCCACTGCTACGTGGACCCGGACTGGGCGGACCGGACCGGCGGATTTGCGCAGGGCGAGGAAGAAATGCTGGAAGCCGCGTCTTCGGAAATCACGCGGCACTCGCGCCTGTCGTGCCAGATCCGGCTCACCACGGCGCTCGATGGTCTCGTGGTGCGGCTGCCCAAGGATCAGCTTTGATCCTTCGGCGCAGGCGTCGATGGACACCCCGTCTCGCGAACTGCGGCGTCGCTCAGCTTGCTTGGCGCCGCACGACTGTAGCAGGCGTGGAGGGCTTCGAGAGGCGTGCGCCCGATCAGCCCTGGGTCGACGACATCGCCTTCGTCGCGACCGGGGCCGGCTTCGTCTATCTCGCCATGGCGCTCTACGCTTGGACCTTGGGGCGCAGGGCAGTCTGAACTTGTCGTCGCAACAGGCGCATTCCTGACTGCGGGCAGGACCGCGGCCAGCGCCTCGGCAGGGGTTGGCCAATGGAGCGTCTGTCCCGGTCGGTGAACCGCGCCGATCGCCGAGCCTGCGGACAGGCGCGCAGAGACGGTTCGGACTCGATCCCGGCGAGCTTCTGGACTCTGGCGGCGGCTTTGCCGAGTTCGAGCGCCGAGGATGTCGAGAAGGATGCGAGAGCGCGGGTCGGCGCTGTCAGGCCTTGCGGTCGACGGCGTCGCAACCGACCCTGACGTCGTGCGCATCGCAGCGAGAGGGGCGTCCGGGTCTGCCCGCCGTCCGTGCTGTGGTCGCGCGTCGCGGCGCACCCCTTGGTCGAAATCATCGCGCGCGACCGCGGCGGCCGCTATGGCGCGGCGGCGTCGAAAGGCCGGCCCGGAGCGATCCAGGTCGCGGACCGGCTCAATCCTATCGATTTTGGACATGACCGTGGCGGCGGTGAGGCCGCGCAAGTCCCGGAAAAGGCGAGCGCGGCCTTGCTGGCGGCTGTCCGCCGCAGCTTGGACTATGTGCGGCGCGCGTCAGGGGCGGATCGACCCGGCGACGCTCACCGCCGCCGAGCGTCGGCAGTACGCAGGCTGGCGCCGGCGTGCTGAGGCCGACGCCGCCGTGCCGGCGCTCCGCGAGGAGGGGCTGGCGATCAAGGAGATCATTCGACGGAGCGCCGACCGCGAATGCTCGTCCGCGACATCGTCCGTTGTGGCCGGGCAGATCCCTTCCGCCTGCGGGCGCGTTCGCTCGAGCCGCAGCGCGACAGGCCCAGCGCCGAGTGGGCCGGAGGCTGCCGGAACGGAACCGAGCTCTGGCGGCGGCTGCGCGACGCAGGCTTCGCCGGCTTGGCCTAAACGTCGTGACCGGGTGGGCGGCCCGCCATCGACGCGACGCGGCGGCCAACGCTCCGCGGCACTATCCGGCGCCGAGCGTTGGCGCGGCTCATGACGATCGCGCAGGCTAAGTCGGCCGCGTCGGAGCCGGCGGTCGTAGCGGTAGTCGAACGCGCCGCTTCTGCGCCCGTCGCCGCACCCTGGCAGGTCGAGGCCTTCCACCAGATGATCCGTGGGCGGGACGCCGACAGGCTCGACTGCTGGTTGAGCGCGCCTGCGGTTTCGCCGGTCGCCAGCTTCGTGAAGGAGATCGCCGCCGACAAGGCGGCCGTCAGCGCCGCCATCGCCCCGCGATGATCGAACGGCCAGACCGGGGGCCCGAACTGCAAGCTGAAGCGAGCCAAGGCGCCGATCGTCGTCAGGCAGCTTCACGCCGCCCTGAAGCGGCTGAAGGCGGACG
>CAYGUQ010000185.1:0-7753 GCA_964352995.1 uncultured Rhodobacterales bacterium | reverse complement strand
GGGGCCGGCCATGGCGCAGCGGATCGGCCCCTGGGGGCGCAGGCCGGCGCCGCAAGCCGCGCGCGCCGAAAGCGCGCCGGCGGCGGAGGGCTCAGGCGACGAGGCGGCGGAGGCCGGGCCGCCCCCTTCCCACTATCCCTGCGGCGCCTGCGGCGCGATGCTGGGCTACCGGCCCGGCGCCGACGAGCTCGTCTGCGCCTTCTGCGGCGCGACGACGCGGATCGCGCAGGCCGACGCGCGGACCTCGGCGGCGGCGATCGCCGAGCGCGACCTGAGCGCGGCGCTGAGGGCCGGCGGCGCGGCGGCGGATCTGGAGACGACCCAGGTCGCGCGCTGCGAAGCCTGCGGCGCGCGGGTGACCTTCGAGGCCGGCGTCCATGCGGAGACCTGCCCGTTCTGCGCCAGCCCCATCGTCGGCGAGACCAGCCCCGACCGGCACGTGAAGCCGCAGGCGGTGCTGCCCTTCGCCATCGAGGCCAGGCAGGCGGGGGCGGCGGTGACGCGGTGGCTCGGCCGGCTCTGGTTCGCGCCCTCGGGGCTGAAGCGGCAGGCCCGCACCGGCGCGCTGAGCGGCGTCTACACGCCCTACTGGACCTTCGACGCGCAGGCCGACGCCGCCTACGCCGGCGAGCGCGGCGACGCCTATACGGTGACGGTGCGCGGCCGCGACGGCAAGCCGCAGAGCGTCACGCGCATCCGCTGGCGGCCCGCCCGCGGCCGGGTCTCGCGCGCCTTCGACGACGTGCTGACGGTCGGCTCGACCTCCCTGCCGCGCGACGACGCCGAGGCGCTTGCGCCGTGGGACCTCTCCGACCTGCGCCCCTACGACCGCGACTGGCTCGCGGGGTTTCGCGCCGAGGCGTACACGATCGACCTCGCCGAGGCCTGGGGCCATGCGCGCGAGGCGATGGAGCGGACCATGGCGGCGGACGCGCGCCGGGCCATCGGCGGCGACATGCAGCGGCTGCACCGGCTCGACATGCGGCTGGAGAACGAGACCTTCAAGCATGTGCTGCTGCCGGTCTGGGTCGGCGCCTATCGCTGGCGCGGCGCGGTCTATCGCGTTCTGGTCAACGGCCGCACGGGCGCTGTGCGGGGGAGCCGTCCGTGGTCGGTCTGGAAGATCGCGCTGGCGATCCTCGGGGGGCTGGCGCTGGCGGCGGCCGCGGCGTGGCTGGCGCTCGCGGTAGACGGGCGGCTGCCGGGCTGAGCGCGGCTCAGCCCATCAGCGCGCGGCGCAGCAGGTTGAGGCCGGTGAGCGTCAGCACCGCCAGCGTGGCGCGGCGGAAGGTCTTCGCGTCCAGCCGGTCGTGGATCGCGTAGCCCGCGTACATCCCGACCGCCACCGGGATCATCGCCAGCGCCGAGAGCTGCGCGGTCTGCGCGTTCAGCACGCCCGAGATGGTCTGCCCGACCGTCAGCGCCGCCGCGCCGAGGCCGAAGATGACGCCGAGCGCCAGCATCGTGTCCTTCTTCGGGGCGTCGATGGCGAGCAGGTAGAGCGTGACCGGCGGCCCCCAGACGCCGGCGAGCCCGCCGAATAGGCCGCCGACGAGCCCAGCCACCGCCTCCCAGAGCCGCGGCCGGGCCTTTACGCCCTGCGGCTTCCAGCCGAGAAGCTGGGTGGCGGCGAAGCTCGTCACCAGAGCGCCGAGCAGCCCGAAGAACACGCGGTCGCTCAGCACGGTCAGCAGCTGCGAGAAGGCGGCGATGGAGGGCAGCAGGACTGCCAGCAGCAGCCGGTAGCGCTTCAGCGTCGTCCAAGCCTCGCCGACGCCCTCGCGAAAACTCTGCCACGCGTTTGACAGCAGCATCGGCAGGATAAGCAGGGCCACCGCCGTCTGCGCCGGCAGGAACGTCCCCAGCAGCGACACGCCGATCAGCGGCAGCGCGAAGCCGACCGCGCCCTTGGAGAACCCGCCGAGAAACAGGATGCCCGTCGCGGCGACCGCCCCGGAGACGCCATGGGCGGCGATGAAGGCGTTGAGGCTTTCCATGCGACGGGGCTTCCGCTCGGGCGAGGGGTTTCCGTCTCCTTCGGCCCGTCGCGCCGCCGCGTCAATGCGCGCCGGCCGCGCGCCGCCGGACCGGAAAATCGACCGCAAGAATGTTCTGGCAAGCCGCGCCGGACGGCAACGAAGTTGCGCGGGCGTTGACTGGCGCGCCGCAAGGCGCTAGGTCTCGCCGCATCAGCGAAGGAATTATTGCGCCGCAGCGTCGGCGCGGGTCTCAGCTTCCCGGGGGTCGCCCATGAACGTCGCCACGCCGCTCGCCGCTCCGCTCGACGCCGACGGACCCTTCGACGCGCTTGCGCTCGCCGAGGCCGCCGTCGCGGCGGTCGACGCGGCGCTCTCCGGCGCGAAGGCGACGCTGAAGGCGCGCGTCTCCTCCGCCGACGAGGGCGGCCGGGCGCGCATCTCCAACAGCGCGCTGGAGGCCGACCAGTACGCCGCGCACGCGCTGGCCTGGGCGGCGACCTACGGCGAATCGCTGCGCGAGATGGCCGACTGGGCGAAGCGGCTCGACGCGCAGGGCAAGCTCGGCGAGATGGAGCGGCTGATCCTTCAGATCGCCTTCGGCGAGTACCTCGCGCAGCTTCGCGGCGGGCTGCCGATGAGCCAGGGCGAGCTGGCGCGGCTCTCCGACCTCGGCGTCTCGCTCGACGGCGCGGCGGTCGACCGGTTGATCGCGGACGGCAACACCGACGCGGCGCGCAGGCGGCTCGTGGCGCTGATGGCCGAGCGCGGCGGCGCGGCGACCTTCGGCGACTGCGGCCTCGACGAAGAATTCGAGATGGTGCGCGACCAGTTCCGGCGTTTCGCCGACGACAAGGTGGTCCCGCACGCCCATGAGTGGCACCTCAAGGACGCGCTGATCCCCGACGCGATCATCGCCGAAATGGCGGAGCTCGGCGTCTTCGGGCTGACGATCCCGGAAGTATTCGGCGGCTTCGGCATGGGCAAGACGGCGATGTGCGTCGTCTCCGAGGAGCTTTCGCGCGGCTATATCGGCGTGGGGTCGCTCGGCACCCGCACCGAGATCGCGGCGGAGCTGGTGATCTGCGGCGGCACGCAGGCCCAGAAGGAGGAATGGCTGCCGAAATTCGCTTCCGGCGAGGTGCTGCCCACGGCGGTCTTCACCGAGCCGAACACGGGTTCCGACCTTGGCGCGCTCAAGACGCGAGCGAGGAAGGACGGGGAGGATGCGTGGGTGATCACGGGCGCCAAGACCTGGATCACCCACGGCGCCCGCGCAGACGTGATGACGGTGCTGGCCCGCACCATCCCCGACACGACCGACTATCGCGGCCTGTCGATGTTCCTCGCGCCCAAGACGCGCGGCGACTGCGACCATCCGTTTCCCGACGCGACCATCGCCGGCGGCGAGATCGAGGTGCTCGGCTACCGCGGCATGAAGGAGTACACGCTCTCGCTCGACGACCACCGGGTGCCGGGCGACGCGCTGCTCGGCGGGGTGGAGGGGCAGGGCTTCAAGCAGCTCATGCAGACCTTCGAGAGCGCCCGCATCCAGACCGCGGCGCGCGCCGTGGGCGTGGCGCAGTGCGCCATGGAGCTGGGGCTGCGCTACGCGCAGGAGCGCTCGGCCTTCGGCAAGCCGCTCATCGCCTTCCCGCGGGTCTACTCCAAGCTCGCGATGATGGCGGTCGAGATCATGGTGGCGCGGCAGCTCACCTATTTCTCGGCCCGCGAGAAGGACGCCGAGCGGCGCTGCGACCTTGAGGCCGGCATGGCGAAGCTGCTCGGCGCGCGCGTCGCGTGGTCCTGCGCCGACAACGCGCTGCAGATCCATGGCGGCAACGGCTTCGCGCTGGAGTACCCGATCAGCCGCGTGCTGTGCGACGCGCGCATCCTCAACATCTTCGAGGGCGCCGCGGAGATCCAGGCGCAGGTGATCGCGCGGCGGCTGCTGGAGACGGCCTGACCCGCACGCGCCTCCTGCGCCCGCCCCTGACGGCTCCCCTGAAGGCTCCCTTGCGCGGCGGCGCGGGGGAGCCTTTTCTGCGTCGGCGGAGCGGGGAGGGGCGAACATGACGCATCGACTGATCATCCAACTGGCGGCGGCGCTGGCGCTGACGGGCTGCGCGGCGTCGGGGCCCGGCCCTGCGCCTGCGCCTGCGGCGTCGCCGGGGCCGGACGGCGCGACGTGGATGCTGGAGACGCTGGGCGGCGCCCCGGCCACCGCGCCCTCCACCTTCAACGTCGCAGGCGACCGGGCGACCGGGGCCGGCCCCTGCAACAGCTGGTTCGGCGGCTGGCGCCGCGACGGCGCGCAGGTGGAGATCGGCCCGATCGTCTCGACCCGGCGCGCCTGCCCGGCGCTGGCGGAGGAGCAGGCGTTCCTCGGCGCGCTGACCGACGCGGCCGCCCTGTCTATCGCGGGCGACGCGCTCAGCTTCCTCGACGCCGGCGGCGCGCCGCTCATGACGCTGCGGCGGGTGGAGTGAAAACGGCCGCGACGGAGGGCGAGATCGCCCGTTGACACGGCCTCGCGCGGGGCATACTCACGCGCCTCGCAGGGGCTTTCGAGCCGCGCTGCGCCCAGGTGGCGGAATTGGTAGACGCGCCAGCTTCAGGTGCTGGTTCTCGAAAGGGAGTGGAAGTTCGAGTCTTCTCCTGGGCACCATCGCAACCGGCCGCCGACCCCGGAAGGGGCGGCGGCCGTTTCGTTTGAAGGGCGCCGCGGCGCCAGGCCGGCTGGGGGCGCGATGATCACGATCCATGAAGGCGATCTGCCGGAGGGGCTCGATCTCGGGCCCGTCGTCGCCATCGACACCGAGGCGATGGGGCTGAACCCGCATCGCGACCGCCTGTGCCTCGTGCAGCTCTCGTCGGGCGACGGGACGGGGCATCTGGTGCGCATCTCCCGCGAGCAGACCGAGGCGCCGCGACTCGCCGCGCTGCTGGCCGACCCCGACACGCTGAAGCTCTTCCATTTCGGGCGCTTCGACATCGCCGTTCTGGCGCACCGCTTCGGCGTTCTGGCGCGGCCGGTCTGGTGCACCAAGATCGCCTCGAAGCTCGCACGGACCTTCACCGACCGTCACGGCCTCAAGAATCTCACGCAGGACCTGCTCGGCGTCGACATCTCCAAGCAGCAGCAGACCTCCGACTGGGGCTCCGACACGCTGACCGAGGCGCAGGCGGCCTATGCGGCCTCCGACGTGCTGCATCTGCACCGGCTGCGCCTGGCGCTGACGGCGATGCTGGAGCGCGAGGGCCGCATGCCGTTGGCCGAGGCGTGCTTCGACTTCCTGCCGGACCGGGCGGCGCTCGACCTCGGCGGATGGCCCGAAACGGACATATTCGCCCACTAGCGTCGTCCGCTTGCGCGGCGTCGGCCGACCCGGCCGGGGCCCGAACTCCCCGAAAAGCGTGGTGCGCGTGACACGAAGCGACGTCGTCAGGGTTCTCAGGATCGCACTGCCGCTCGGCGCGCTGGCCCTGGTCGCGGCGCTCTTCTTCGCGACGGGGCGCGAGCGGGGCGAGGGCCTCGGCATGTCGGGCGTCAGCTTCAGCGCGACGGACGGGCTGCGGCTGACCTCGCCGCGCTTCACCGGCCGGACGGACGCGGGCGCGCCGTTCGAGGTGCGCGCGGAGTGGGCGCTGCCGGACGGGCCGGACCCGAGCGTGATCGAACTCGGCCCGGTCGTCGGCGGCGTCTCGCTCGACGCGGAGGACGCGGCGGGCGGCCGGCGACTGACGCTTTCGGCCGACGGCGGCGAGCTGCGCCCCAAGGAAGAACGGCTCAGCCTCTCGGGAGGGGTGACGGCGCGCACCAGCGACGGCTATATCCTCACCGTGACCCGCGCGGAGGCGGACCTTGCGGCCGGAACCATGCGGGCGGAGGGGCCGGTGCTCGGGTCCGGTCCCGCCGGGACCATCGAGGCGCAGGCGCTGGAGGCGTCGCGTCGCGACGGCGCGGGGCATGTGAGGTTCAGCGGCGGCGTGCGGGTGCGCATCGATCCGCAGGCTGCGCGCGGGGAGGCTGATCGGTGAGATTCAGGACGGCGACGATCGCGACGGCGCTGGGCGCCGCCCTCGTCTGGGGCGCGGCTGCGGGCTCGGCCTCGGCGCAGGCGGCGGGCTCGCCCTTCGGCGGCTTCAAGCACGACAGCTCCGAACCCATCGAGATCACCGCGGACGCGCTGGAGGTGAGCCAGGCCGAGGGGCGCGCCACCTTCACCGGCGACGTCGTGGCGGGGCAGGGCAAGCTGCGGCTGACCTCTCAGACGCTCGACGTCTGGTACGTCGCGCCCGAAGGCGCCGAGCCGTCGGACGGCGACATCGACCGGCTGCGGGCCGAGGGCGACGTGTTCCTGAGCTCCGGCTCCGAGACGGCGCGCGGCCAGTGGGCGGAGTACTCCGTCGCGGAGGGCGTCGTGACCATGGGCGGCGGCGTCGTGCTCAGCCAGGGCGAGAACGCGATCCGCGGCGAGCGGCTGACCGTGGACCTCAACGCCGGGCAGGGCCGCATCGAAGGCGGCCGCGTCCAGTCGGTGTTCCGCCCTGCGGCCAACGGCGGCGCGTCTCCGTGAACCTCGCCAGCCCTCTGGCAGAGAGCGGCGCGGGCGCCGACGCGCCCGGCCTGCGCGCGCGGGGTCTGGGCAAGAGCTACCGTCGCCGCCCCGTGGTGCGCGACGTCGACCTCGACCTGCGCCGCGCCGAGGTGGCCGGGCTGCTGGGGCCGAACGGCGCCGGCAAGACGACCTGCTTCTACATGATCACCGGGCTGATCCAGCCTGACGCCGGCATGATCACGCTGGACGGGCGGGACGTCACGCGCCTGCCGATGTTCCGCCGCGCGCGGCTGGGCCTCGGCTATCTGCCGCAGGAGGCCTCGATCTTCCGGGGCCTCACGGTGGAGGGCAACATCTCCGCGACGCTGGAGATCGCGGTGAGCGACCGCGACGCGCGCGAGCACCGGCTGGAGGAGCTGCTGGCGGAGTTCTCCATCTCCCATCTGCGGCGGACGCCGGCGGTGGCGCTGTCGGGCGGCGAGCGGCGGCGGGTGGAGATCGCCCGCTGCCTCGCCTCCGACCCCGCCTACGTGCTGCTCGACGAGCCCTTCGCGGGGGTGGATCCGATCGCGGTGGGCGACATCCGCCAGCTCGTCGCCCACCTCAAGGACCGCGGCATCGGAGTGCTGATCACCGACCACAATGTGCGGGAGACACTTTCGATTATCGATCGGGCCTATATCTTGCATGACGGCCGTGTTCTGATGAGCGGGGCGCCGGACGCCGTTGTGGAGGACGCCGATGTTCGGCGCGTGTATCTCGGTGAGCGGTTCCGCATCTGAGCGCGGACGTCTGACGGCATGAGCATGCGTCAGCGGCTGGAGCTGCGCCATTCGCAGCAGATGGTGATGACGCCGCAGCTGCGGCAGGCCATCGCCATGCTGCAGATGTCGACGCTGGAGCTCTCCTCCTTCCTCGCCGCCGAAGTCGAGCGCAACCCGCTCCTGAGCCTGCACGACGGCTCCGGCGACGCCGAGCGCGCGCCGCCGACCGCGGGCGAGCGCCCGGCGGTCGACGCGGCGATGCGGCGCGACGACCCCGGCGCCGTGGCCGATTTCGACACCGGGCGCGAGAACCTCTTCGAGCCCGACGCAGCGCCGCCGGGGGACGCGCCCGGCCCCGCGGCGGGCGGGGGGGGGTTATTTAAATTCTAAAAAACCCCCGACCGTCAGGTCGGGCAAGTCGATAGAATGAAGGACACCAACCCTCTAAGGC
>CAYGUQ010000184.1:0-7783 GCA_964352995.1 uncultured Rhodobacterales bacterium | reverse complement strand
CGCCGCCCGGGCGGCGCTTCTACGAACAGGCCAAGATCGTGCTGGCCGAGGCCGAGAAGCTGAACGCGCTGGCCAACATCGTCTCCGACAGCGTGCGCGGCTCGCTGCGCGTCGGCTGCCTCAGCACCTTCGCCCATGTGCTGCTGCCGCAGCTGCGCCGGAGCTTCCAGGACAAGTATCCGCAGGTCGACTTCAGCCAGCTCGAACTCGATCAGGCGCAGATCTTCGCCGGCCTGCGCGAGGCGCGGATCGACGTCGCCCTGACCTACGACCTCGCGTTGACGACGGACATCGCCTTCGAGCCGCTGCAGGCCCTGCCGCCGCACATCATGCTCGCGCCGGATCATCCGCTGGCGGGGCGGCGGACGCTGCGCCCCGACGACCTGCTCGACCACGACATGGTGCTGCTCGATCTGCCGCACTCCTCCGACTACTTCATGTCGCTGTTCGCGCGCTGCGGCCGGCGCCCGCGCATCGTGGAGCGGACCCGGGACATGCCGGTACAGCGCGGTCTCGTCGCCAACGGCTTCGGTTTCGGGATCGCGAACATGCGCGCGGCGTCGCAAAGCGCGGACGACGGCAGGCCGCTCGTCTTCATCCCGCTCGACGCGCCGGCGCCGCCCCTGCGGCTGGGCGTCGCCGTGTCGCGCACGGCCCATGTGTCGCGCACGATCCAGGCGTTCATCGACCACTGCCACGAGACGGTGGACACGCGCCGCCTCGGGGGCGTCTCGGCCTGAACGGGGCTTGGGCGACGGGCGCTGCTTGAGCCGGGCGGCCCCCTCGCTAGCCGAGGTCGAAGTGGCAGGCGAAGCTGTGCCCCGCCCCTGCCGCCCTCAACGCCGGCGCCTCGACGCGGCATCTGTCCGCCGCGAACGGGCAGCGCGTGTGAAAGGCGCAGCCGGGCGGCGGCTTCGAGGGCGACGGCACGTCGCCCTGGATCACGAGGCGCTCGCGCGGCGCGCGGGGGTCCGGCACGGGCGCCGCGGCGATCAGCGCGCGGCTGTAGGGGTGGCGCGGCCTCGCGAACAGGCTGGCGCGGTCGGCGATCTCGACGATGCGGCCGAGATACATCACCGCCACGCGGTGCGCGATGTGCTCCACCACGCCCAGATCGTGACTGATGAAGACATAGGCGACGCCCAGCGCCTCCTGCAGGTCGAGCATCAGGTTGAGCACCTGCGCCTGCACGCTGACGTCGAGCGCCGAGACCGGCTCGTCGGCCACGATCACCCTCGGGTCCACCACCAGCGCCCGCGCGATGCCGAGCCGCTGGCGCTGGCCGCCGGAGAACTCGAACGGAAACCGGCGCATCGCGGCGACGGGCAGGCCCACGCGGTCGAACATCGCGGCGACCCGCTCGCGACGCTCCGCGGCGGTGAGGCCGCCGAAATTGGCGAGCGGCTCGGCGACGATCTCGCCGGCGTTCAGCCGCGGGTTCAGCGAGGCGAAAGGGTCCTGGAACACGATCTGCATCCGGCGGCGCAGCGGCCGCAGGGCGGCGGGCCTGAGCCGGGTGATGTCGCGGCCCTCGAGCAGCACGGCGCCCTCGGTCGGCTCGATCAGGCGCAGCACGGCGCGGCCCAGCGTCGACTTCCCGCACCCCGACTCGCCGACGACGCAGAGCGTCTCGCCTGCGGACACCGCCAGATCGACGCCGTCGACGGCCCGCACATGGCCGGTGACGCGCCCCAGCGCGCCGCGGCGGATCGGGAAATGGACCTTGAGCCCCTGCGCCTCCAGCACCACGCTCATGAGGCGGCGACCTCCGCGGCGCGCCAGCACGCGGCGAGATGGCGCCCGCCCACCGGCGCCAGCGGCGGAGCCTCGCGCCGGCAGCGCTCCTCGGCGAAGGCGCAGCGCGCGGCGAAGGCGCAGCCGGGCAGCGGCCGGTTCAGCGCCGGCACCATGCCGGGAATCTCGTGCAGGCGCGAGCGGCCGGCCTTGCCGCGCGCCGTGCTCGCCAGCAGGCCGCGGGTGTAGGGGTGCGACGGCCGGTCGAAGAGGTCGAGCACGGAGGCCTCCTCGACCTTGCGGCCCGCATACATCACCGCGACGCGCTGGCACGTCTCGGCCACGACGCCGAGATCGTGGGTGATGAGGATCACCGCCGCCCCGGTCTCGGCCTTCAGCTCGCGCATCAGCTCCAGCATCTGCGCCTGGATCGTGACGTCGAGCGCCGTGGTCGGCTCGTCCGCGATGAGCAGCCGGGGGTCGCAGGCCAGCGCCATCGCGATCATGGCGCGCTGGCGCATGCCGCCGGAGAACTGGTGCGGGTAGTCGTCGAGCCGCCGGCGCGCGTCGGGCATC
Source organism: uncultured Rhodobacterales bacterium (assembly GCA_964352995.1). Classification (GTDB taxonomy): domain Bacteria; phylum Pseudomonadota; class Alphaproteobacteria; order Rhodobacterales; family Rhodobacteraceae; genus Rubrimonas. Next base: position 5,473 of record CAYGUQ010000184.1, on the reverse strand, counting down.
CGCACCATGTCGAGCGCCTCCAGCGCGCGCGCGCGGGCGGCGCGCGCGGAGGCCCCGCGGTGGATGCGCACCGCCTCCGCGATCTGGCCGCCGACGGTCATGACCGGGTTCAGAGACGTCATCGGCTCCTGGAAGATCATCGCGATCCTGTCGCCGCGGATGCGCCGCATCTCCGGCTCCGGCAGCGTCAGCAGGTCGACGCCGTTGAACAGCGCCCGCCCGCCCACCGTGCGCGCCATGCGCGGCGGCAGCAGGCGCATGATCGAGAGCGCCGTCACGCTCTTGCCGCAGCCGCTCTCGCCGACGACGCCGAGCGTCTCGCGCTCGGCCACGCTCAGCGAGACGCCGTCGACGGCGCGCGTCACGCCGTCCTCGCTGAAGAAATGGGTGCGCAGGTCCTCGACCTGCAGCAGCGGCGGCGCCGCGCCCGCCGTCACATCCGCCTCGCGATGCGCGGATCGAGACGGTCGCGCAGGCCGTCGCCGACGAGGTTCACCGCCAGCACCACCAGCGCCAGCGCCAGCGAGGGATAGAAGATCGTCCACGGGGCCAGCGACAGGTAGAGCCGCATCGAGGAGATCATGTTGCCCCAGGTCGGGATCTCCGGCGGCGCGCCGGCGCCGAGGAAGGAGAGCGCCGCCTCGACGAGGATGGCCGAGGCGCAGATGTAGGTCGCCTGCACGATCAGCGGGGGGATGGTGGAGGGCAGGATGTGGCGCCACAGCACCTTCCAGGTGGGCGCGCCGCCGGCGATGGCGGCCTCAACATAGGGCTGTTCGCGCGTCGAGAGCACGATGGCGCGCACGAGGCGCACCACCCGCGGCACCTCCGGGATGACGATGGCGACGATGACGATGGCGACGCTCGCCCCGGTCAGTGACACCATCGCGATGGCCAGCAGGATCGAGGGGATCGCCATGAGCCCGTCCATCAGCCGCATCACGACGGCCTCGACCCACCGGAAATAGCCGACGAGGAGGCCGATCAGCAGGCCGAGAAACACCGAGACGGCGGCGACGGACAGCCCGACCAGCATCGACACGCGGGCGCCGTAGACCGTGCGGGCGTAGACGTCGCGGCCCAGCGCGTCCGTGCCCATCCAGTGCTCGGCCGAAGGCGGCTTCAGGCGCCTGACCGGCTGCATCAGCACCGGGTCGCCCGCGATCAGCGGCGCGATCATGGCGACAACCGCGATGGCCGTCAGCACGGCGAGCCCGATCACGAGGGTCGGGTTGCGCCGCACGAAGCGCCAGGGTCGGGCGCGCTCCGGCGCGACGGCTGTCGACGCCGCGGCCATCAGTAACGGATCCGCGGGTCGAGCAGCGTGTAGGCCAGATCGACCGCGAGGTTCACCAGCACGTAGACGCCGGAGAAGATCAGGATCACGCCCTGGATGATCGGGTAGTCGCGCTTGGCGATGGCGTCCACCACCAGCCGCCCCATGCCGGGGATGTTGAACACCGTCTCGGTGATCACCACGCCGCCGATGAGCAGCGCGACCCCGATGCCGATGACGGTGACGATGGGCACGCCCGCGTTCTTCAGCGCGTGGCGCGTCAGAACCGGCGTCTCGGCGACGCCCTTGGCGCGCGCGGTGCGGACATAGTCCTCCGCGAGCACGTCGAGCATGGCGGTGCGGGTGATCCGCGCGATCAGCGCGACATAGGCCAGCCCCAGCGCCACCGACGGCAGGATAAGGTGGTGGAGCCACGGCCCGATCCCGTCGGCGATCGGCCGGTAGCCCTGCACGGGGGTCCATTTCAGCGAGATCGAGAAGACGTAGATCAGCACGTAGCCGACGACGAACACAGGCACCGAGAAGGCGATGACCGACGCGCCCATCACCATCCGATCGATCCATGTGCCCGACTTCGCCGCCGCGACGACGCCCGCCGTCACGGCCAGAACGACGGCGAGCGCGATCGTCGTGAGCGCAAGCGACAGCGTCGGTTCGAGCCGCTGGCGCACGAGGGTCAGCACGGGGTCCCCCGAGAAGATCGAGACGCCGAGGTCGCCTTGCAGAACGCCCCCCGCCCAGCGCAGGAACTGCGTCAGCAGCGGGTCGTCGAGACCCAGTCGCGCGCGGATGGCGGCGATCTGGGCGGGGGTCGCGTTGTCGCCCGCCACGATGGCCGCGGGGTCGCCGGGCGCGAGGTGCAGCAGCAGGAACACCAGCACGCCGACGACGCCCATCACGACCAGCGTCGAGCCGATCCGGCGCAGGATGAAGCCCGTCATGGGGTCGCGTCGCCGCCCCCGGGGCGCGCCCGGCGCGCGGCCGGGCGGCGACGCCGTCGCATCAACGCCATGCGGCCCGGCTCACGTCTTGCGGACGTTCCAGAACGGCACGAGCTCGGGCATCGCGATCAGCCCGGTCAGGTTGCTGCGATAGGCCACGGGCGGCGTCCACTGGCCGAGGGTCGCCATCGGCGTGAAGTCCCATGCGTTCTCCTGCATCCGCCGCGCGACGGCCTTGCGCGCCTCCAGCGTGGGCGCCGCCGCCCACTCGTCGCGCATCGCCTCGTGGTCGGCGTTCTCGGGCCAGCCGAACCATGCGTCGCCGCCATTGGCGGCGTGGGCGGCGAGACCGATGGGATTGTCGAAGCCGTGGCCCGACGCCCAGGTGATGAAGACGTTCCAGCCGCCGTCCTCCGGCGGCGCCTTGACGGCGCGGCGCGTCACCACGCCGCCCCAGTCCGACGCCTCCAGCTTCACGTTGAGGCCGGCCTGCTGCATCCACTGCGCGATGAGCTGCGCGGCGTTGCTCATGAAGGCGATGTTGGTCGCCTGCAGCACCGTGACGGGGCGGCCGTCGTAGCCGGCCTTCTCGAAGAGCGCGCGCGCCTCCTCGATGTTCTGGCCGCCCGAGAACCAGTCGGTGTTGACGTCGGTGCGCATGACGCCGGAGCAGCCGAACAGGCTCTCGCAGGCCTGGAAGTACTCGGGGTTGCCGAACGTCGCGGCGAGGATGTCGCTCTGGTTGATCAGCCGCAGCATCGCCTGCCGCGCGTAGACGTTGTCGAAGGGCGGGTGCAGGAAGTTCAGCCGCGCCATGCCGACGTTGCCGCCCTTGTTGATGATCTCGACCTTGATGTTCGGGTCGCCCGCCAGCATCGGCAGCAGGTCGATGGGCGGGGTCTCGTAGAAGTCGATCTCGCCGGCCATCAGCGCCGCAAGCGCCGTCTGCTCGTCGGCCATGTTCTCGAACATCACGCGGTCGAGATGCACAGTCTTGCCGCCCGCGGCGCCCGAGGCCGGCTCGGCGCGGGGCGCGTAGCCGGCGCGCTTGTCGTAGACGTAGCGCTGCCCGGCGATGGTCTCGTCCTCGTTGAAGGTGAACGGGCCCGAGCCGATCTTGGTGGTGACCTGCTCGTTGGGGTCCGTCTCCGCCTCCTGCCGGCGCATGACGTAGCAGACGTTGGTCGCCACCTTGGCCAGCGCGTCCAGCGTCAGGCCGTAGGGCTCCGAGAGCACGATGCGGAACGTCCGGTCGTCGACGACAGGCGTGTCGACGACGCGGCGGAACATGTGCTGCGCGGCCCCGTCGCGCGCCGCCCAGCGGCGCACCGAGGCGACGCAGTCCGCCGCCGTGACGGGCGAGCCGTCCGAGAAGGAGAGGCCGTCGCGCAGCTCGAAGGTATAGGTCTTGCGGTCCTCCGACAGGTCGTGCCGACCGACCATCTGCGGCTGCGGGTTGAAGTCGGCGTCGTAGGCGAACAGCGTGTCGTAGATCATCGCCCCGTGGTAGGAGGTGATGTTCGCGGTGGTCCAGATCGGGTCGAAGGCGCGGAGATCCCCGTGCATCACCGCGCGCACGACGCCCGGCGAGGTCGCCTGCGCCCGGGCGGTGCGGACCGACGGGGCGGCGAGCGCTGCGCCGGCGGCGGCGCTTGCGACCATGAAACGACGACGGCTGGTGGTCATGGGCCTTCTCCTCGCTGTTGTCCTTCGCCGCAGCCTTCCGCCGCGTTAACCCAATGGTTAGGCGCCCGGTCGCCGGGTGTCGACACAAAACCGCCCGGCTCGAAACCGGCCGGTCGCCGGTTCAGAGCAGCAGCCGCCCCTCGACCTCCGCGTCCAGCGGCCAGAGCGGACGCGCCAGCCTTTCGTAGAAATGCCCGTGCGGCGTGGTGGGGCAGGCGCCGCCGGTCTCGGCGCGCAGGATCGTCCTGGCCAGCGGCCCGAAGGCGCCGGCGAAGTGCTGGGCGGACTTCAGGCAGAGCAGGCGATAGGCGGCCGGGTCCAGACCGAGCAGCGTGAAGAGCTCCGTCCCCAGCGCCTGCGTGCGCGACGCGATCAGCACGACGTCGACGGCGCCGCCGGCGGTGGCGATCCGCACCGCCGCCATGTCGCCCAGCGGCACGCGCGCGGCGCCGAAGCTCTGCCAGCCGTCCCTCGCCAGCCCGACGACCTCGACCGCGGCGTCCACCGGCTGGCCCGAGACCGGCGACGCCTTCCCGCCGATGCGCAGCCGCAGCCGCGCGCCGAGTCCCGCCGTGTGCGCGAAGCCGACGGCCATCGGGTCCCAGACCGGGGCGACGGCCGCCCCGCCCTCCCCGCGCCGCAGCAGTTCGTGAAGGCTGTCGGTGTTGTCCGACGCGGCGCCGCCGCCGGCGTTGTCGGGCGGCTCGGCGACGATCGTCGCGCCGCCGCCGCCCGACGCGCGGTCGAGCGCCGCGCCGAGCGGCAGCGCCGGCTCCGACCAGCTTCCGCGCCGCTCCCAGAGCTCGCGCCCGAGCCGTTCGGCCAGCGCGTCGCCCTCCGCCTTGGCGTCGTCGGTGATCACGAGCACGCGCGAGCCCATCTCCGCCCTGTCGGCGTGCATGAAGCCGTGCGCGAGCGAGACCGAGAGCACGGCCCCCCGCCCCTCCAGCGCCTTCATCCGGTCGACGAAGCCCCGGCCGGGCTGATGCGTCGTCGGGTAGAAGTCCCACAGCCGCGGATCGTAGAGCGACGCGACCGGCCGGATCTCTCCCCGGATCGTGCGCAGCGCGAGCGTCAGCAGCTCGTCGGCCCGATCGAGGAAGTCGACGTGCGGGTACTCCTTGAAGAGCACGCTGACGTCGGCGAGGCGCACGCGCCGCTCGGTCAGGTGGCAGTGCGGGTCGTATTCCGCGCCGATCACGCAGGACGGGCCGACGATCTCCCGCAGCATCTCCAGCATCTCGCCCTCGGCGTCGTCCACGCCTTCGGCGACGAGCGCGCCGTGGAAGCCCATGAGCAAGCCGTCGAGCGGCAGGGCGGCGCGCGCCTGCGCGAGGATCTCGTCGCGCATCGACGTCCAGCCCGCCTTCGAGAGCGTGCCGGAGGGCTCGGCCCAGAAGCACGAGCCCTCGACCAGCGTGAAGCCCTCCTGCGCGGCGCGTCGGCGCGCCGCGACCAGCGGCCCGGTGCAGAGCTTCGGCTCGTCGGGATGGGCTCCCGGCGGCGCGTAGAAACAGGCCTCGAAGGAGGCGCGCGAGGTGGGTATCGA
>CAYGUQ010000183.1:0-7829 GCA_964352995.1 uncultured Rhodobacterales bacterium | reverse complement strand
GCGTCGCGCCGGGGCGGGTGGCGCTGGCCTCCGGCGCGACGCTCAGGGGCAAGGGCTTCCAGACGATCCCGCCGGGCGAGCGGCTGGTGGTGATGACGCCCGGCGGCGGCGGCGTCGGGGCGCCGGCAGAGCGGCCGCGCGCGAAGGTGGCGGCCGACGTCGCCGCCGGGCTCGTCACCGCCGAGGCGGCCGCGGCGCGCTACGGCGGGGAGTGAAGCAGGCGACGCGCGGCCTGAACCGAGGCCGCGCCGGAACAGGGAGACGCAGATGACGACCACACGACGCACGACCTTGGCGGCGCTCGGACTCGGGGCGCTGGGCCTTGGGGCGATGCTCGCCGCGACGCCGGCGCTGGCGGAGACCCGCTGGGACCTCTCGACCGTCTGGCCCGACGGCAACTTCCACACCGTGAACGCGAAGCGCTTCGCCGAGGAGGTCTCCGCCGCCACCGGCGGCGAGGTCGTGATCGAGGTGCGCTCCGGCGGCCAGCTCGGCTTCAAGGGGCCCGAGCACCTGCGCGCGGTGCGCGACGGGCTGGTGCCGATGGCCGACGTGCTCAACATCCAGCAGGTCGGCGACGAGCCGGTGCTGGGCGCTGAGGGCGTGCCGTTCCTCGTCTCCTCCGCCGACGAGCTGCGCGCGCTGCACAAGCACCTGCGCCCGGTCTACGAGGCGGTCGCCGCGCGCAACAACCAGAAGATCCTCTACATGGTTCCGTGGCCGACCCAGTACCTGCACATGAAGGCGAAGGCCGAGAGCCTCGACGCGCTCGCAGACACCAAGGTGCGCGCCCCCGACAAGAACGCCGCCGACATGCTCGACCTCGCCGGCATGGCCGGCATCCTGATCCCGTGGGGCGAGGTGGTGCCGGCGTTGGCATCGGGCGCGGTCTCCGGCGTGTCTACCTCGGCGGTCTCCGGCGTGGACGGCAAGTTCTGGGAGTTCCTCGACTACGTCTATCCGACGAACCACGTCTGGTCCTCGCAGATGGTGAACGTGAACCTCGACGCCTGGGCGGCGCTGACGCCCGAGCAGCAGGCCGCCGTCGAGGCGGTCGCGGCGCGGCTTGAGCCGGAGTTCTGGGAGACCTCGGTCGCCGCCGACGGCGAGAGCCTCGAAAAGCTCAAGGCCGGCGGCATGGAGGTGGTGGCGATCCCCGCGCCGATGATGGCGGCGTTCCGGGAGCGCACGTCCTCCATGCTGGAGGACTTCCTCGCCCGCGTCCCCGAGGCCGAGGCGCCGGTGCGCGCCTATCTCGCCGACCTTGGCCGCTGAGGCCGACGTCGCGCCCGTCCCCGCGCCGCTGGCGCGGGGGCTCGCGCTCGTCGACGGCGTCGGGCAGGCTGCGGCCTGGGTCGCGGCGGGCTGCCTTGCGGCGCTGACGCTGCTGATGGCCGCCGAGATCGGGACGCGCGCGCTCTCCAACCTCACATCGGTCTTCCCGCCGACGATCCCGGTGGCGTGGGAGTACTCCTCCTGGCTGATGGGCAACGCCTTCCTGTTCGGCTCGGCCGCGACGCTGCGCGCGGGCGGGCACATCCGGGTCGCCGCGCTGGTCTCGGCGCTGCCGCCCCCGGCGCTGCGCCTGCTGGAGATCGCCGCGTCCGCCGTCGGGCTCGGCGCGACGCTGTTTCTCGCCAGCTCCATGACCGCCTTCGCGCTCGACGCCTTCGCGCGGGGGCAGAGCTCGGTCGCCACAGGGGCGCTGACATGGCCGGCGAAAGCGGGGCTGGCGCTGGGGGCCTCGATCCTGTGCCTGCAGATGGCGGCGCGGCTCGTGCGCGCGCTGGCGGGGCTGCCGCCCGACGCGCCGCGCCGCGCCGTCGATCTTCACGCCGACTGACGGGAGAGGGCCATGGGCGTCGTGCTGGGCTCGATGGTGGGCGTTCTCGCCCTGCTGCTGGCCGGCGGCGTCTGGATCGGGCTGGCGCTCGGCGTCACGGGCATGACGCTGCTGGGCATGTTCCGCAGCATGCCGCTCGACAAGCTGCTGCCGCAGTATGTCTGGAACATCCTCACGACGTCGGAACTGGTGGCGCTGCCGCTCTTCATCGTGATGGGCGAGATCCTGTTCCGCACCCGGCTCTCGCAGTCGCTGTTCAACGGGCTTGCGCCGCTGATGGGGCTGCTGCCGGGGCGGCTGCTGCACGTCAACGTGGTCGGCTGCTCGATCTTCGCCGCGATCTCCGGCTCCTCCGCCGCCACGACGCAGGTCGTCGGCCGCATCTCGCTGACGGAGCTGACGCGGCGCGGCTACGACCCGGCCGTCGCCATGGGCGGGCTCGCGGGCGCCGGCACGCTGGGCTTCCTGATCCCGCCCTCCAACATCATGATCATCTACGGCGTGCTGGCCGACGTCTCTATCCTGAAGCTCTTCGCGGCGGGGCTGATCCCCGGTCTGCTGCTGGCCGGCTGCTTCATGGCCTGGATCATGGTCCAGGCGCTGCTGAGGCCCGAGATCGTGCCGCCGGCGGAGCGCGCGCTGGGGCGGATGCGGTTCCGCGACCGGCTGAAGGCGACGCGCGAGCTGGCGCCGGTCGTGCTGCTGATCCTCTGCGTGCTCGGCTCGATGTATGGCGGGATCGCGACGCCGTCGGAGGCCGCGGCGGTGGGCGTGCTCGGCGCGCTCGCCATCGCGGCCGTGCAGGGCGGGCTCGACCGCGCCGCCCTGCGCGACATCGCCCTCGGCGCCGCCGGCACCTGCTCGATGATCGCGCTGATCGTGCTGGGGGCGTCGATCCTCTCCAACGCCTCGGCCTTCCTCGGCGTGCCGGGCGCCGTGGCGCAGCTCGTCACCGCGATGGAGCTGACGCCCTTCGCGCTGATCGCGGCGCTGATCGTGCTCTACCTCGTGCTGGGCTGCTTTCTCGACGGCTTCAGCATGATCGTGATGTCGCTGCCGATCGTGCTGCCGCTGATCGGCGCGGCGGGCTTCGACAAGGTGTGGTTCGGGGTGTTCCTCGTGATCGTGGTGGAGATGTCGCAGATCACCCCGCCGGTCGGCTTCAACCTCTTCGTCATCCAGGGCCTCACCGGCGAGAGCCTCGGCCGCATCGCGCGGGTGACCGTGCCCTATCTGCTGATCATGGCGGCCTTCGCGATGGCGATGGCTCTCGCGCCGGGGCTGGCGCTGTGGCTGCCGGGCGTGCTCGCCTGACGGCGCCGGCGGGGCGAGGCCGGCGCGTCTGCGGCCTTCATGGGCAGCTTCGCGATCACGCCGCATCCGGGCGCCGAGAAAATGAACGAAACGCCGCGCCGTGGCCGTTCGGGCGACGCGGGCGTTGACCCGGCGGCGTTAATGCACCGTAGTCGGGGCGCAACGAAAAGGGGGGAGACGCATGTTCCGCAACGCAGTCGTCGCAGCGGTCGCCACGGTCGCGCTGGCCGGATGGGCCGTCACCGAAGCCGCCAGCGCGCAGGAGCTGCCGTCGCTCCAGGTCAAGGCGGTCGGCCTCAACGGCGCCACGCCGGTCTCGATCATCGACGAGGTGCCGTTCTGGACCGAGACGATCCCCGCCGCCTCCGGCGGCAGGATCACGGCGCAGATCACGCCGCTCGACCAGATGGGCATCGACGACAAGACGATGCTGCGCCTGCTGAAGCTCGGCGTGATGGACTTCGCGGGCATGGACATCTCCAAGATGGCCGGCGACGACCCCGTGTTCGAGGGCTGCGACCTCGCCGGCCTCACCCTGACGCCCGCCGAGGCGCGCGCGGCCTGCGAGGCGTGGCGGCCGGTGATCGACGAGACGCTGCAGCGCGACTGGGGCGTCAAGCTGCTCGCCATCGGCGGCAACACGCCCCAGGTGTTCTGGTGCCGCGAGCCGGTGGAGGGCCTCGACAGCCTGCGCGGCAAGAAGATCCGCGTCTTCAACAACACCATGCGCGACTTCCTCGCCGGGCTCGACGCGACCGTCATCTCGATGGCTTTCGCCGAAGTCGTGCCGGCGCTGAACAACGGCGTGGTGGACTGCGCGGTGACCGGCAGCCTCTCGGGCAACACCGCCGGCTGGACCGAGGTGACCGAGGCGATCTACCCGCTCTCGCTCGGCTGGAGCATCAACATCCTCGCGGTGAACCTGAACACCTGGGGGCGCTTCGACGAGCCGACCAGGGCCTTCTTCCTCGAACAGGCCGCCGCCTACGAGGACAAGATGTGGCGCACCCTGACCCAGGCCACCGACGAGGCCGCGAACTGCAACACCGGCCAGCAGCCCTGCACCCTCGGCAAGCTCGCCAGCACGACCATCGTTCCCGTCGCCGAGAAGGACAGCGCGGCGAAGAAGGCGCTCCTCGAAGGCGCCGTGCTGGCCGGCTGGGCCCAGCGCTGCGGGGCGGAATGCGTCACGGAGTGGAACGAGACGGTCGGCGCGAAGCTGGGCCTTACGGCGCCGGCGCCCTGAGCGCCGCGCCGCGCAGGGGCCGGCCGATGTCGCTCCATCGAGAGAAGCGCCTCTCCCGCGCCGGCGCGGGGGCGGCGTGATGCTGCGGCTGGTTTCCGGGCTGCGGAGCGCCGCCCGCGTCGCCTCCTGGGGCGCCGGCGCTCTGATCATGGCCGCGGCGATCCTGATCGGCGTCGACGTGCTGCTGCGCGGCGCGCTCCGCGTCTCGATCGGTGGGGCGGACGAGCTGGCCGGCTACGCGCTGGCCGCCGCCGCCGCCTGGGGGCTGGGGCTGGCGCTGACGGACCGGGCGCATATCCGCATCGACAGCCTCTACGGCCTGTTTCCGATGCGGCTGAGGCTGATCCTCGACTTCTTCGGCCTCGCCCTCTTCCTCGGCTTCTTCGGCTTCGCCTGCTGGCACGGGCTGGGCGTGCTGGAGCAGTCGCTCCAGTCCGGCTCGCGCAGCCAGTCGGCGCTGCAGGTGCCGACGGCGTGGCCGCAGGCGCTGTGGCTCGCGGGCCTCGTCGCCTCGCTGCTGGTCGGCGTCGCGCTCTTCGCTGCGGCCGCGGCGCTGGTGCTGCGCGGCGAGGCCGGCGCCGCGACGCGGGTGATCTCCACGCGCTCGGCGCAGGAGGAGGTCGCCGAGGAGATCGCCGCAGCCCACGCGCGCGCCGAATGACCGTCGCCGCTTTCCCACGGTCGCCCGAGGCTGCGCGCTGATGGTTCTCGTCACGGTCCTCATCCTGCTGGGGCTGCTGGCCGTCGCCGTGCCGGTGGCCGCGGTGCTGGGCGTGCTCGGCCTGTCGCTCTCCACGCTCTACTCGCCCCTGCCGCTGACCTTCGCGATGGGGGAGATCCTGTGGTCGACCTCGAACAACTTCCTGCTCGTGGCGATGCCGTTCTTCATCCTGCTCGGCGAGATCCTGCTGCGCACCGGCATGGCGGAGCGGATGTACGCCGCGCTGGTGCTGTGGATGCCGTGGCTGCCCGGCGGCCTGATGCACGCCAACGTCGCGGCCTGCGCGCTCTTCGCCGCCACCTCCGGCTCCTCGGTCGCGACCGCGGCCACCATCGGCACCGTCGCGCTCGGCGAGGTGGAGAAGCGCGGCTACTCCGAGCGGCTGTTTCTCGGCACCATCGTCGCCGGGGGCACGCTGGGCATCCTCATCCCGCCCTCGATCAACATGATCGTCTACGGCGTGCTGACGGAGACCTCGATCCCGCAGCTCTACCTCGCGGGCTTCCTGCCGGGGCTGCTGCTGGCGACGCTCTTCAGCCTCACCGTCGTCGCGCTGTGCCTGATCAACCCCGCGCTCGACGGCGAGCGGACGACGTCGAGCCGGGAGCGCCGCCGCGCCGCGCTGCCCGACCTGCTGCCTCCGGTGGTGATCTTCCTCGCCGTCGTCGGTTCGATCTACGCCGGCTGGGCGACGGCGACCGAGGCCGCGGCGCTCGGTGTGGTCGCCGCGCTCTTCATCGCGGGCGTCCAGCGCCGGTTGAGCCTGCCGGTCCTGCTGTCGGCGTTCGAGGGCACGATCCGCACCACCGCGATGATCATGGCGATCATCCTCGCGGCCTATTTCCTCAACTTCGTCATCACCGCCATCGGGCTGACGGGGCAGGTCAACGCGCTGATCACCTCGCTGGGCCTGTCGCCCTACGCGCTGCTGGGCGTGGTGGTCGTGTTCTACCTCGTGCTCGGCATGTTCATGGAGACGCTGTCGATGATGGTCGCGACCGTGCCGATCATCGCGCCGGTGGTGGTGGCCGCGGGGTTCGACCCGGTGTGGTTCGGCGTCGTGGTGATGCTGCTGATGGAGCTTGCGATGATCACGCCGCCGGTCGGCATCAACCTCTACGTCGTGCAGGGGCTTCGCTCGAAGGGCCGCATCGACGACGTGATCATCGGCGCGGCGCCCTTCGTCATCGCGATCATGGCGACCGTGGGCCTGCTCACCGTCTGGCCGCAGATCGCCCTGTGGCTGCCCGGCGCCTTGCGCTGAACCCTCCCGGCGCCTTGCGCCGACCCTTCCGGGCGCCCTGCGCCGACTTCTCGCGGAGACCGCGTTGACCGAACCCCACATCCGCATCGGCGTCGACATCGGCGGCACCTTCACCGACCTGCAGATCCTGAACGAGGCCACCGGCGAACTGGCGAGCTTCAAGACGCCGACGACGCCGGACCCCTCCGAGGGCCTCGTGACCGGCGTGCGCGAGGCGGCGGCGCGCTACGGCTTCGAAATGGCGGCCGTCCGCCTGATCGTGCACGGCACCACCATCGCCACCAACGCCGTGCTGCAGCGCCGCCTCGCGAAGGGGGTGCTGCTGACGACCGCGGGCTTCGAGGACGTGCTGGAGATCGGCCGCCACGGCCGGCGCGACATCTACGGCCTGAAGCCGCATCAGGAGCCGCCGCTGATCCCGCGCGACCGCCGGCTCGGCCTGCCCGAGCGGATGCGCGCCGACGGCTCGGTCGAGACGCCGCTGACCGACGCCGCCGTCGCCGCGGCGCTGGAGCGGCTCGCCGCGCTCGGCGCCGAGGCGGTCGCCGTCTGCCTGCTCAACGCCCATGTCGACGCCGCCCACGAGACGGCGCTCGCCGAGGCGCTGGCGCGCGCGCGCCCCGACCTGCCGGTCTCCGTCTCCTCCGCCATCAGCCCCGAGATCCGCGAGTACGAGCGTTGCTCGACGACCGTGCTCAACGCGCTGCTGATGCCCACGGTCGGCGGCTACCTCGAGCGGCTGGGCGGCCGCATGGCGGAGGCCGGGCTGTCGGCGCGGCTGCTGCTGGTGCAGTCCAACGGCGGCGTCTGCACGGCGGAGCTGGCGAAGGCGCAGCCGGCGCGGCTCCTGCTCTCCGGCCCCTCCGGCGGCGCGCTGGCGACGCTGCGCATCGCGAAGGCGCTGGGGCGCGAGAACGTCATCGGCGTCGACATGGGCGGCACCTCCTACGACGTCTGCGTCGTGGCGAACGGCAAGCTGACCTCGGTGACGCAGGGCGAGATCGACGGGCTGCCGGTCCGCCTGCCCATGGTGGAGATCCGCACCATCGGCTCCGGCGGCGGCTCCATCGCGCGGGTGGACGAGGCCGGCCGGCTGCGCGTGGGCCCCGAGAGCGCAGGCTCCCAGCCCGGCCCGGTCTGCTACGGCCGCGGCGGCGAGCGGCCGACCGTGACGGACGCCAACGTGGCGCTCGCCCGGCTCGACCCCGGCTTCTTTCTCGGCGGCGCCATGGCGCTCGACCGCGCCGGCGCGGCGGCGGCGATCGCGCGCGACGTCGGCGCGCCGCTGGGGCTCTCGCCGGAGGCGGCGGCGGAGGGCATGCTCGCGGTGACGGAGGCGAGCCTCGCCGCCGCGGCGCGGCTCAGCCTCTTCGAGAAGGGGCTCGACCCGCGCGCGTTCACCCTGCTCTCCTTCGGGGGCGCGGGCGGGCTGCACGCCACC
>CAYGUQ010000182.1:0-7875 GCA_964352995.1 uncultured Rhodobacterales bacterium | reverse complement strand
CGCGCAAGCCGGGCGCGCTTTCGGGCGGCCAGCGCCAGCGCGTCGCGCTGGGGCGGGCGATCGTGCGCAAGCCGGTCGCCTTCCTGATGGACGAGCCGCTCTCCAACCTCGACGCGGCGCTTCGCGTGCACATGCGCGCCGAGCTCTCCGAGCTGCACCGCGCGCTCGGGGCGACCTTCGTCTACGTCACGCACGATCAGGCCGAGGCGCTGACGATGGCCGACCGCATGGCCGTGATGATGGACGGCCGCATCCTGCAGCTCGACACGCCGCGGCGGGTCTACGACGACCCGCAGACGCTGGCGGTGGCCGAGTTCATCGGATCGCCGAAGATCAACGTGCTGCCGGCCGACATCGACGCCGCCGGTCGGGTCAGCGTGCTGGGAGTCGCGCTGGCGCGGCGCCTTCACGGCGCGCCGGGGCCGGTCAGCATCGGCGTCCGCCCCGAGCACATGCGCCTGAGCGCCGACGAGGCGGCGCCGGGCCTGCGGGGCCGGCTGCTCCACCGCGAGGATCTTGGCGTCGACGCCTGGCTGCATGTCGGGCTCGAGCGCGGCGCGAGGCGCATCGTGGTGCGGGCCGCGCCGCGCGAGGCGGCGGCGCTGGCCATCGGCGCCGACGTGCATGTCGCGCAGTCCGAAGGCGCCGCCATGGCGTTCGGGCCCGACGGGGCCCGACTGCGCTTCGCCCGCGCCGACGCGGTCGCCGCCTGATGCCCCGCTCGCGCGCGCATGTCTGGTTCGTCGCGCCGGCGCTGGCGCTGATGGCGCTGATCCTGATCCTGCCGATCGCGCTCGCCGCGGCGCTCAGCTTCACCGACTACAGCCTCGGGTCGCAGAGCTTCGACTGGGTGGGCTGGAGGAACTACGAGCAGATCTTCACGCGGTCGAGCTATCGCAAGATGTTCGTCGCGACCTTCGCCTATGTCGGGGTAGTCGTGCCGCTGTCGGTGGGGCTCGGCCTTGGCGCGGCGCTGCTGATCCATTCGCTCAAGCGCTTCGGCGACGTCTACAAGACCATCTACTTCCTGCCGGTCATGGCGGCGCTGCTTGCCATGGCGATCGTCTGGGAGTTCGCGCTGCACCCCACCATCGGCGTCGTCAACCAGACGCTCGCCATGGCCTGCGGCACGTGGCTGGAGGTCTGGCCGTTCATCGCCGATGGCTGCGCCGACCGCTTCCCGCTCTGGCTCGGCGACCGCGACACGGCGATCTGGACCGTGGCGTTCATCGGCGTGTGGCAGGGCATGGGCTTCAACATGGTGCTCTATCTCGCCGGCCTCACCTCAGTGCCCCGCGAGATGTACCACGCCGCCGAGATGGACGGCGCGCGCACGCCCTGGTCGCGCTTCCGTCTGGTCACATGGCCGATGCTGGGGCCGACGACGGTCTTCGTCGTCACCATCACCTGCATCCGCAGCTTCCAGGTCTTCGACACGGTGGAGGCGTTCTACCCGCAGGGCGGCGGCCCCTCCAAGAGCGTCTACGTCATGATGTTCGCCATCTACGAGAAGGCGATCCAGCAGAACCTCATGGGCGTCGGCGCCGCCGTCACCGTGGTGTTTCTCGGCTTCGTGCTGCTGCTGACGCTGCTCCAGCGCCGGCTCGTCGAGCGGAAGGTCCATTACGCATGAGCGAGGCGACCCGATCCCCGCCGCTCGCGCGCTCGGGCGTCGCGCTGCGGTTCTCCACCGCCGAGGCGCTGAAGCATGTCGCCCTGATCCTGGGCGCGCTGATCGTCCTGCTGCCCTTCTACGTGATGGTGAGCTTCTCGCTGAAGTCGCCGGCGGAGATCATGCAGAACACGGGCGGCTTCTTCGGCGCGCAGGAGCCGTTCCGCGACGACTACTGCCTGAAGCTCGGCAACGCCGCGGCCGACTGCATGGCGACGCCGGTCGTCTACAACTACGTCACCGCGTTCGAGAAGGCGCCGCTGCTGCGATACCTGCTGAACGGCGTCGTCGTCACCGTCTCGATCTTCGTCATCCAGGCGCTGGTGGCGCTGCCCTGCGCCTATGCGCTGGCGAAGCTGCGGTGGTGGGGAAGGGAGGCGGTGTTCGCGCTGGTGCTGTTCTGCCTGCTGATCCCCGTCCACGCCATCGCGCTGCCGCTCTACATCATGCTGGCCAAGCTCGGGCTCACCAACAGCTACGCCGCGCTGGTGATCCCGTGGACGATCTCGGTCTTCGGCATCTTCCTGATGCGGCAGTTCTTCATGACCGTGCCGGACGACCTGATCGACGCGGCGCGCATGGACGGCATGAGCGAGTTCGCCATCGTGTGGCGGGTGATGCTGCCGGTGGCGGTCCCCGCGCTGATCGCCTTCGCGATCTTCTCGGTGGTGGCGCACTGGAACGACTACTTCTGGCCGCGCATCGTCATCACCGGCGACCGCAGCCTCTTCACCCCGCCGCTCGGCCTGCGCGAGTTCAAGGGCGACGCGGACGGCGACAATTTCGGCCCGATGATGGCGACGGCGACGATCATCGTCGCGCCGCTGATCGCGGCCTTCCTCCTTGCGCAGCGCCGGTTCATCGAGGGCATCGCCCTGACCGGCATGAAGTGACGCGCGCCCCCGCAAACCGGGGCCGCCGCGAGGGCGGCCCCGATTCCACGACAGGAGAGACGAGATGACCCGGACCATGACCGCGCTGGCCCTCGTGCTGGCGGCCGCCTCCGCCTCGGCGCAGGACAAGACCGTGATCGAGTTCGCCTACCCCTACAGCCACCTCTTCGACGTCACCTACGAGAAGGTGCTGCCCGCCTTCTACGCGGCCCACCCCGACATCGAGGTCAAGTTCCGCGCGACCTACGAGAACTATGAGGACGGCTCCAACACCATCCTGCGCGAGGCCGTGGCGGGCGAGCTGCCCGACGTCACGATGCAGGGGCTGAACCGCCAGACCATTCTCGTCGACAAGGGCATCGCGAAGTCTCTCGAGCCCTTCATCGCCGCTGAGGCCGACTTCGCGAAGGACGGCTACCATCAGGCGATGCTCGATCTCGGCACGTTCGACGGCGCGGTCTACGGTCTGCCGTTCTCCGTCTCGCTGCCGGTCGGCTACTACAACATGGCGCTGATGGAACAGGCGGGGCTGAGCGCCGACAACCTGCCCACGACCTGGGCCGAGGTGGTCGAGACCTGCCGGACGCTGCGCGAGGCCGGCGTCAAGAACCCGATCTTCTGGGGCTGGAACATCACCGGCAACTGGTTCCTGCAGGCGCTGATGTGGAGCCAGGACAAGCCCACCATGGAGGGCGTGAACTTCACCATCGACAGCCCCGAAGGCCTGACGTCGCTGGAGACGATGAAGGGCATCTTCCGCGGCTGCGACATGCAGAACCTCGAATGGAAGGCGGCGCTGGCGTCGTTCTCCGCCGGCGAGATCGCGATGATGTTCTGGTCGACCTCCGCGCTGGGCGCGGTCGAGCGCGCGCAGGGCGAGTTCACGCTCAAGACGGCCGAGTTCCCGGGCATCGACGGCGCGCCGAAGGGCCTGCCGGCCGGAGGCAACGCCGCCATGCTGGTCTCCGACAGCGACGACCCCAAGGTCCTCGAGGCGTCGTGGGCGTGGCTGAAGTTCATCACGTCCGGCGAGGGCGCCGCCGAAGTCGCCCGCACGACCGGCTACATGCCGCCGAACAAGGCCGCCAACGAGATCATTCTGGCCGACTTCTACAAGGCCAACCCGAACAAGGAGACCGCCGTGCGCCAGCTGCCGCTGCTGCGCGAGTGGCAGGCGTATCCCGGCGAAAACGGCCTCGCCGTGACGCAGGTGATCTACGACGCGATGGAGGGCGTCGTCACCGGCGAATACGACGACATGGAGGCGCTTCAGGGCGAACTCGACGCCGAGGTGCAGGACCTTCTGCCCCGCGACGGCTCCTGAGGCCGCCGACACGCCGCAGCCGCCGCCCGGAACGGCCGGGCGGCGGCCAGCGCCGACGAGAAGCGGAGGCGAGCATGAAGCTGCTGCAGTTCACCGACATCCATCTCACGACGCCTGGCGCCGCCATCGGCGGACGCGACCCCAACGCGAACTTCGAGGCCGCGCTCGCCCACGCGACGGCGCTGCACGACGACGCCGAGGCGCTCGTCATCACCGGGGACCTCTCCGACTGGGGCGACGAGGGCGACTACCGCCGCCTGCGCGCCCGGCTCGCGACCATCGAGGTCCCCGCGCAGCTCTGCATCGGCAATCACGACGACCGCGCGGTCTTCCGGCGGGTCTTTCCCGAGTTCGCCGACGCGTCGGGCTTCGTCCAGCACAGCTTCGCGCTGTCGCAGGGGATCGGCGTCTGCCTCGACACCTGGGGGCCGCAGACCCACGCGGGCCACTTCTGCGCGGCGCGGGCCGCATGGCTCGACGCGCAGCTGGCCGGCGCCGACGGGCCGGCTTGGCTCTTCATGCACCACAATCCGATCCCGACCCATGTCGCGCCGATGGACGAGATCATGCTGCGCGACGCCCATGTCCTCGGCGAAGTGGTCCGCGCGCACCGCGCGCGCATCGCCCACATCTTCTTCGGTCACTGCCACATGCCGCTGTCGGGCTCGTTCCATGGCGTGCCGGTCAGCGCGCCGCGCGGCACCAACCACGCCGGCTTCGCGCATTTTCCCGCCCGCAACAGCCTGAGCCGGGCCGAACTCCCGCAGGCCTACGCCGTCGTGCTGACCGAGGGTCCGGCGGTGACCGTGCACATGGTGGAGTACGGCGCAGCCGCCACGCTGACCGAAGAGGGCTCACCCGACTATGCAGCGTGGGATCGCGCGACGATGACGCGCTGAGGGCCGCTGTCGGCCATCCCGCGCGCCACGGCGCGCGACCGCCCGCCAGCAACCGCCGACCTGCGGCAGGGCTCCCGCCCGAACCGGGCGACGCCTCCCGGTTCCGGACCTCCGCAGGGCCGACCTGCGCGATGGACTTCGGCGACGGCGGGGTGGCGTTCCGCCTCCCGGTCGCGTCCGGCCTCGAAGACTTTCAGGATGGCGACAGCCTGGACGGAGGCGGCGAACGGGTCGCGCCGGGGCCGACAAGGGCCATGACGGCGCGCGCTTCGCCGCCGCGCCGCGCAAAGCCTGCGTCGCTCACCACGCGGCGCGGAGCCCGCGCAACGCCGCCAAAGACGACGGCGCTCCTGTCGAGCGACCCGTCTCGCCCGGAGGGCCGACATGCGGGCTGCGCCCTGTCCCGGCAGCGCCGCAGGAAGATCGAGGAGCGCTACGGCTGCGCCAAGACCGTCGGCGGCATGGCGCAGTCGGCGCTGCCGGGCCTCGACGGCGTCCCGGCCCGCCTCGCCCTCGCCATGGCGGCCGACGATCGCGCACGGGCGCCCGGGCCGCCGGGCGCCTCAGCAGGAGGCGAGGCCAACCCCTGGGTGGGGATCGGAGCCGCCGCGGCCTCTCCGCCAAACCGGAAACCGGTCCCGCCGCGCACGCTCTTCAGCGGCCCGCCAACCGTTCATCGTGGTCAACAAAGGCATCCCTTGGGTTCGTTACACGGCTGTCAAAGTCCGGCTTCAGTTTCCTGACCGCAGACGGTGCGGGAGCGACTCGGGTGGACAGCGCGATCGGCGCAGAGCGCAGAACGACTCGGAACGGCCCGGCGCCGCTTCCGCGGAGCCGCGCCGTCCTCGCCCATCCGGGCGGCCGTCTCGCAAGCGGCGACAGGGCGTCGCCCGGCGCCTTGCACCGGCTCGTCTCGAACAAGACCACCGACGCGGAGGCGCCGGCGAAGCCGCCCGCGCGCCTGCGGCCAGCCGGCCGCCGCGCCGTCTCCGCCAGCCGCGCCGCCCGGAGCGACGGGCGTATCGTCCGCGAGCCGGCGGCGTGAGCGTCGAAAGAAGGGGCGCCGTGTCCGGTGGCGTCCGCCCAGACAGGAAGGAGCATCCATGACCCGCCTGACCCGCCTCATCGGCGCGGCCGCGCTCGCGTTCGGCCCCGTCGC
Source organism: uncultured Rhodobacterales bacterium (assembly GCA_964352995.1). Classification (GTDB taxonomy): domain Bacteria; phylum Pseudomonadota; class Alphaproteobacteria; order Rhodobacterales; family Rhodobacteraceae; genus Rubrimonas. The sequence goes on along the minus strand of CAYGUQ010000182.1, from coordinate 1,928 downwards.
CGCCCACGCCCAGCAGGACGACCGGCCCGACCTCGTCGTCGCCGTCAACGGCCTGCCCGGCAGCCTCGAGTCCATCGAGGAGATGGGCAACGTCGACGTCCGCGTGACGTACACGCTGTTCGACAGCCTGATCCGCCGCGATTTCCTCGCGGACGGCTCCGGCGCGGCGTCGAAGCTCGTTCCCGGCCTCGCCGAGAGCTGGGAGCGCGTCGACGACCGCACCATCGAGTTCAAGCTGCGCGAGGGCGTGAAGTTCCACAACGGCGACGAGCTGACCGCCGACGACGTGGCGTTCTCCTTCAATCCGGCCCGCGGCCACGGCGAGAACCCGGTGATCGGCGCCGCCGCGCGCTTCATGAACACCGTCAGCCATGTCGAGCCGATCGACCGATACCGGCTGCGCGTCGTCTCCAAGCAGCCCGACGTGCTGATGGAGCAGCGCATGGCCGGCTACGCCTTCTGGGTGGTCAACGCGCGCGAGTACCTCACCGTCGGCAAGGACGCCTTCGCGCGCCGCCCGGTCGGCACCGGCCCCTACAGGTTCGACGAGTGGGTCGACGGCGAGTTCCTCCGCCTCGTCGCCCATGACGACTACTGGGGCGAACGGCCGACGGCGAAGTCGATCACCTATCAGGTGGTGCCCGAGGTCTCCGCCCGCATCGCCGGGCTCGTCTCCGGCGAGTACGACATCGCCGTCAACATCCCGCCGGACCAGATCCCCGTGATCGAGGGCTACCCCGACCTCAAGGTCGAGCGCATCGTGCTCGACAATTCCCATGTCCTGCGCTTCCACCCCTACGGCCCGCTGGCCGACAAGCGGGTGCGCCAGGCGCTCTCGCTCGGCATCGACCGCGCGCTGCTGCGCGAGGCGCTGTGGAACGACGCCAACTACACGCCGAACGGCCATCAGCTCCCGGCCTACGACATGTGGATCGAGGACTTTCCCGAATTCGGCTACGACCCTGAAAGGGCGAAGGCCCTGCTGGCCGAGGCCGGCTACGACGGCGCCGAGATCGTCTATCGCCTGCCGCTCAACTACTACCTCAACAGCCTGGAGGCGGCGCAGGCGATCCAGCAGATGTGGCGGGCGATCGGCCTCAACGTCACGCTGGAGCCGCGCGAGAACTGGAGCCAGGTGCGCGAGCCGGGCGTGAACGTCGAGCCCTGGTCGAACACCCACCGCATGCCCGACCCGCTCGGCTCCTTCGTGCCGCAGTGGGGCCGCGACAGCGGCGTGCAGAACAACAAGCAGTATCCGGAGCGGGCCTGGAATGCGCCAGAGCGGTTCAACGCGCTGCACGACGTCATCGTCGCCTCCACCGACTGGGCCGAGCGCAAGGAGGCCTATCGCGAGGCGCTGACGATCTGGAACGACGAGGCGCCGGGCACGATCCTCTACAACCCGCTGGAGACCTACGCGCTGCGCGCCGACATCCAGTGGAAGCCCTACGGCCTCTATTACATGGACTTCCGCCCTTACAACCTGAAGTTCGACGCCCCGGCGTCCAACTGAAGGCCCGCCGGGGCGGCCGAGCGCCGCCCCGGACCCTTTCCCGCACCGCAGGCGCCGCGCCATGCCGCTGCTCGACGTAGAGAACCTAGCGGTCGTCATCGACCGCCCGGGCGCCGACCCGCTGACGCCGGTGCGCGGCCTCTCCTTCGCCGTGGCGGCCGGGGAGACGCTGGCGGTGGTGGGCGAGTCCGGCTGCGGCAAGTCGATGACGTGCCTCGCCGTGGCGGGACTGCTGCCGCGCCGCGCCCGCGTCGCGCAGGGCGCGATTCGTCTGGAGGGACGCGATCTCGTCGCAGTCGGTCCGCGCGAGGCCCGCGCGTTGCGCCGCCCCGCGATGGCGAGCGTGTTCCAGAACGCCACCGGCGGGCTCAACCCGGTGCGCCCGATCGGCTGGCAGGTCGCCGAAGCCGCCCGC
>CAYGUQ010000181.1:0-7907 GCA_964352995.1 uncultured Rhodobacterales bacterium | reverse complement strand
GGCCCCCGACACGGCCTGACCCGAGCACGCTTCCTTCACGAACGACCCTCCCGGAGATTGCGCCCATGAAGCCCGAAATTCTCATGCCAGGCCCGATGCTGGCTTCCTGCATGGAGGCGCTGGACGAGGCGTTCGTCGTGCATCGGCTGTGGGAGGCGCCGGACGAGGCGGCCGCGCTCGCCGAGCTCGGCCCGCGCATCCGCGGCGTCGCCACCGCCAAGGGATGCTCCGGCGACCTGATGCGCGCGCTGCCGAAGCTGGAGATCGTCGGCTCCTTCGGCGTCGGCTACGACAGCGTGGACGTCGAGACCGCGAAGGAGCGCGGCGTGCGCGTCACCAACACGCCCGACGTTCTCAACGACGCCGTGGCGGAGCTGACCGTGGGGATGATGGTCTGCCTCGCCCGCCGCCTGCCCCACTGCGACGCCTATGTCCGCGCCGGCATGTGGGAGCGCGAGGGCGCCTATCCGCTCACCGCGCAGCTCACGGGCGCCAGCGTCGGAATTCTCGGCCTCGGCCGCATCGGCAAGGAGATCGCGCGCCGGCTCGAAGCCATGAAGATGACCGTCAGCTACCACGGCCGCCGCCCGCAGCCCGACGTCGCCTATCGCTACTTCGACGACCTCGCGGCGATGGCGGCTGAGGTCGACTGGCTGGTGGTGATCGCCCCGGCGACGCCCGAGACCATCGGCGTCGTGGACGCCCGCGTCATGGCGGCGCTGGGGCCGAAGGGCTCCCTCGTCAACGTCGCGCGCGGCGCGCTGGTGGACGAGCCGGCGCTGATCGAGGCGCTGGCGAGCGGCGCGCTGGGCGGCGCCGCGCTCGACGTCTTCGCCGACGAGCCGCGGGTTCCGGAGGCGCTGCGCGCCATGGAGCAGGTCGTGCTCGCGCCCCATGTCGGCAGCGCCACCCATCACACCCGCTGGGCGATGGGCGACTGCGTGGTGCGCAACCTCAAGGCCCATTTCAGCGGTGCGCCGCTCGTCTCGCCGGTCGTCTGAGCGATGGCCGACCTCCTCTGCCTCGGCGAGCCGCTCATCGAGTACAACCAGACCGACCCGGCGCAGCCGGACCGCTTCCTGCGCGGCGTGGGCGGCGACGTCTCCAACGTCGCCATCGCCGCGGCGCGCCAGGGCTGCGCCGCGGGCATGGTCGGCGCGCTCGGCGCCGACGAGCACGCCGCGGCGATCCGCGCGGTCTGGCGGGCCGAGGGCGTGGACGACGATCTGGTCGCCACCGACCCCGAAGCGCCCACGGGCGTCTATTTCGTCTCGCACGGGCCGAAAGGGCACAGCTTCGCGTTCCTGCGCGCGGGCTCCGCCGCCGCGCGGTTCGGCCCCGACCGTCTGCCGCTGGCGGCGATCGCCGCCGCCCGCGCGCTGCATCTCAGCGGCATCAGCCTCGCGATCTCGGACGCTGCGCGTGAGGCCGGCTTCGCGGCGATGCGGGCGGCGCGGGCGGGCGGCGCGCTGACCTGCTTCGACACCAATCTCCGCCCCGCCCTCTGGCCCGAGGCCGCAGGAGGGCTGGACCGGGCGAGGGAGGCGTTCTCGCAGGCGCTGGCGCTCGCCGACGTCGCCCTGCCCGGGGCCGACGACCTCTCGCGGCTCATGGGCTCCGACGATCCGGCGGCGCAGATCGACTGGTGCCGGGAGCAGGGCTGCGCGGGCCTCGTCGTGCTGAAGCGCGGCGCCGAGGGCGCGCGGCTCGCGACGCCCGAGGGACAGACCGACATTCCCCCCCGCCGCGTGAGCCCGGTCGACGCCACCGGCGCCGGGGACTGCTTCGACGGCGCCTTTCTCGCTCGCATGCTCGCCGGCGACGCGCCCGAGGCTGCGGCGCGCTGGGCCGCCTGCGCCGCCGCGCTGTCGACCACCGGATTCGGCGCCGTCGCGCCGATCCCGCGGGCGGAGGCGGTGTCGCAGGCGCTGGCGGCGGCCTAGCCGGCGTTCGGGTCAGTCGGCGGGGCCGAAACCCTCGACCCAGTCGAGCGCCATGTCGGCCCAGCCCTTCGGCGTCGCGTGGCCGCCGGGCCAGAGCGCAAGGCCGAGCGTCGCGCCCGGCGCACAGTCGGTCCAGAACCGGCGCAGGAAGGGGGCCGGCGCGTCATAGGCGTCTGGCGCGTCGTCGGCGCACCCGTCCGCGGCCCGCAGCAGGTCGAGCCCCGTGAAAAGGTCGCCCTGCGTGAGCGCGCCGCCGCCGACCGTGCGGCCCTCCAGCGGGACGACGGCGTCGCTCCACCCATGGGTGTGCAGCAGGCGCACGGCGCCGGCGCAGGCTTCGGGCAGCGGGCGCCACATCAACCCGGCGACGGGGGCGTAGAAGTCGGCCGTTCCGGGCGCGTCGCAGGCCAGCCGCCACACCATCATGCCGCCGCCGGAGAAGCCCGCCGCGAGCCTCGGCGCGTCCGCGAGGCCGAAGCGCCGCCCAGCGTCGACGAAGACGGCGCGCAGGAACGCCACGTCGTCGCGCCCGCCTTCGCGCAGCACGGCGTTCCAGCGCCCGCCGGCGTCGCCGGGCCTGCGCGGTTCGCCCTGCGGCGCGACCACCGCCCAGCCGCGCGCGAGCAACGGCCCGACGACGTCCGCCTGCGCGAGCTGCGCATCTGCGCGCCCGCCCCAGCCGTGCAGGAACATGGCGAGGCCCGCCGGCGGCCCGTCCGGCAGCACTGCGCGATAGGTTCCGCCCTCGATGGCGCAGGGCTCGGCCGCGCCGGGACAGGCCGCCGCCGCCGAGCCGAACGCGAGCGCGGCGACCAGCGCCAAGGCGGAGAGGGCGAGGCGCATGATCGGGCTCCCTGCGGCGATGCTTGGGAGAGAATGACGCCGCCGCCTCGTTTGGCAACGAACTTCATCACCCGCCTCCGGCGCGGCGCCGCAACGAAAAGGGGCGGCCGAAGCCGCCCCCGATCCGCGCATCTCGACGTCGCGCCTCACTCGGCGGCGGGCGTCGCCTCCGTCTTCGGCGCGCGGTAGTTGGTCTTCTCGACGATGCGGGCGGACTTTCCGCGGCGCGCGCGCAGATAGTAGAGCTTCGCGCGGCGAACCTTGCCGCGGCGGACCACCTCGATCTTCTCGATCGACGGCGAATGCAGCGGGAAAACGCGCTCGACGCCCTCGCCGAAGCTGATCTTGCGCACGGTGAAGGCCGCGTCGATCCCGCCGCCCTTGCGGCCGATCACGACGCCTTCGTAGTTCTGCACGCGGGTGCGCGAGCCCTCGACCACGCGCACGCCGACGCGCACGGTGTCGCCGGCGGCGAAGTCGGGAATGTCCTTGCCGAGCTCCTTGACGTGCTCGGCGGCGATCTGCTGCAGCAGGTTCATCGGTCGTGTTCCTTCATCGGGCCGCCTGTTCCGGCGGACGTTTGCGCGTCCGAGAGCTCTCGGGCCTCATCCGGGTCCGCAGGCCTTTCGACATGCGCCCGCCAGAGATCGGGACGACGTTCCTTGGTGACGGCCTCGGCCTGGGCGCGCCGCCATGCGGCGATGCGGGCGTGGTGGCCGGAAAGAAGCACCTCCGGCGTCGCACGCCCCTCCCATTCCGGGGGCCGGGTGTAGCAGGGAGCCTCAAGCAGCCCGCCCGCGAAACTCTCTTCCTCCACAGACGCGGCGTTGCCGAGCACCCCCGGCAGCAGCCGCACCACGCCGTCGATCAGCGCCATGGCGGGGATCTCGCCCCCGGTCATGACGAAGTCGCCGACCGAAACCTCCTCTACCCCGCGCGCGCCTGGGTGAAAGGGCGACCGCGCGGCGACAGATACAGGATCGGCCGCACGCCGTCCGCCGCCGCGTCGATCGCGGCGGCGACCACGTCCGGCCGCATCACCATGCCCGGCCCGCCCCCTGCGGGGGGACCGTCCACGGAGCGGTGCTTATCGCGCGCAAACCCCCGAATGTCCAGCGCATCGAGCCGCCAGAGCCCCTTCGCCAGCGCCTGCCCGGTGAGGCTTTCGGCCAGCGGCCCGGGGAAGAGCCCGGGGAAGATCGTGAGCACGGTCGCAGCCCATGCGCTGGCCACTTCCGGCGGGTCGTCCATCAGCGCGCGCGGCCTGAGCGAGGGCCGCACGGCGAGTCGCCCGTGAGACACCCGCGGCGGGCGCGGCGGGTCCGCCGGCGCGCTCACGCCGGGCGCTCCATGGCGTAGTTGTGGATCGCCACGCCCGCCACCGTCACCTCGCGCCGCGCCAGAGCCTCGAAGCCGCGCGCCGCGAAGAGCGGTCGCGCAAGCTCGCTGGCCTCGGTGTAGAGGACTTGTGCGCCGAAACCCCGCGCGTAACCGACGCCGGCGTCGCAGAGCGCCCCGCCCACGCCGCGCCCGACGGCTTCCGGCGCGCAGTAGAGCATGGCGATGTGCCCGTCGGGCTCGACGTCGCAGAAGCCGAGCGGCGCGTCGCCGGCCTCCGCCACAACGCGGACGCGGCCGTCGGCCATCCAGCCGTCGAAATCCGACGCGGCGGGGGTCAGCGACGCCCAGGCGGCGACCTGCTCGGGGGAGTAGGCGCGCGGCCCCAGCGTCTCAACCGAGCGCCGGTAGAGCGCGCAGAGCGACGCCGCGTCGGCGCCGCGATAGGGGCGCAGGCGCCTCACGCGCCCTCGCCTTCCCGACCGAACTCCGGCGCGAGCACCTCCTCCGGCGGGTCGGCGACGATCCGCCTGCCGGCGAGGTCCACGGTGGGCGCGGCGGCCCGCGTGAAGGGCAGCGCGAGCGTGCGGCGCTCCGGCGTCTCGATCTCCAGAAAGTCGCCGGCGCCGTAGTTCTGCACGGCCCGCACCACGCCGAGCGGCGCGCCGCCGGTGTCGGCCACCGCCATCCCGATCAGATCGGCGTGGTAGTACTCGTCGTCGTCGAGCGCGGGCAGACGGTCGCGGGGCGCGTAGAGCCGCACGCCCTTGAGCGCCTCGGCGTCCTCGCGCGTCGCCACGCCCGTCAGCCGCGCGGCGAAGCCGCCGGTCACAGGGCGCGAGAGCCGCACCTCGAAGCGCCGCGCGCCGTCCTCGCTCTCCAGCGGGCCGTAGCCGGCGAAGGCCGTCGGCTCGGCGGTGAAGGACTTCAGGCGCGCCTCGCCGCGCACGCCGAACGCGCCGGCGATCGCCGCCACGCAGACGCGCGCCGCGCCCGGATGCTCCTCGCCCGCCATGCAGCGGCCCCCGCCAGTTGGTCCCGCGCGCCGCGGATCACTCCGCGGCGGATTCCTCGGCCGGGGCCTCTGCGGGCGCGGCGGCGGCCTCGGCGGCGGCGGCGGCCTTCTTGGCCCGCTCGTCGGCGCGCTTCTTCATCTTGTCGCCCGGCTCGGCCTTCTTGAGGTTGGCGCGCTCCTTCTTGGCGATGACGCCGGCGTTCTCCAGCCAGCGGCTGACGCGGTCGGTCGGCTGGGCGCCCTGCGACAGCCAGTGCTGCACGCGCTCCATGTCGAGCTTCACGCGGTCCTCGCTGTCCTTGGGCAGCAGCGGATTGTAGGTGCCCAGACGCTCCTTGAAGCGGCCGTCGCGCGGCATCCGGCTGTCGGCGGCGACGATGTGGTAGTAGGGGCGCTTCTTCGCGCCCGCGCGGGCGAGGCGGATCTTCATGGCCATGTCGGCAGTCTCCTAGCTTCTGATCCGCTCGTGATGGCGGATGACTTCCTGGATGATGAAATTGAGGAACTTCTCGGCGAACTCGGGGTCGAGCCCGGCCTCGTGCGCCATGCGCCGCAGCCGCTCGACCTGGGCCGCTTCGCGCGCCGGGTCGGCCGGCGGCAGGTCGTGGGCGGCCTTCAGCTTGCCGACCTCCTGCGTGCAGCGGAACCGCTCCGCCAGCGTGTGGACGAGGATGGCGTCGAGATTGTCGATCGAGCGGCGCAGCTCGCCCAGGACGGCGCGCGCCCGGCTCTCCGTGTCGGTCATGTCAGGCTCTCCGGGCCGGGATGGCGCCAGACCAGCAGGCGACCCATCGACTGGTGCTGATACTCGCCGTCCTCCCGCGCGCCGAGCCTTCTGGCGAGCGCGATGGAGCGGGCGTTCTGCGGCGTCGTGAGGCTGATCGCGGTGGTCCAGCCGAGCTTCTCGTAGGCGAAGGCCCGCGCGGCGTGCGCGGCCTCGTAAGCGACGCCCCTGCCCTCGGCCGCGGCGAACACGGTCCAGGCGATCTCGGGCTCGGGCCAGTCCTCCGGGAAGAACGGCCCGACATAGCCGAGCGGCGCATCGGTCTCGCGGTCCGCGACGATCCAGCGGCCGAAGCCGCGCAGCGCCCAGTGGCCGATGAGCGCGCTGAAGCTGTCGAACGCGGTTTCCCGGTCCATCGGCCCGCCGACATGCGCCGTGCGGTCGGAGGCGCGGAAGGCGGCGTAGGCCTCGAAGTCGGAGAGCTTCGGCGCGCGCAGCCGCAGCCGCGCGGTCTCGACCACGGGAATGTCGATCGTCGTCATGCCGCAAGCGCCTCCGGCGAAGGGTGCCGGTAGACGAGCAGCGCATCGCCGCGCGGCGTCGGCGCGCCCGGCTCCACGACGCAGCCGAGACGCTCGGCGAGGCGGCGCGAGCGGGCGTTCTCGGGGTCGACATAGCTGACGGCGGTCGTCCAACCGAAGCGGCCATAGGCGCAGCGGCGCGCGGCCTGCGCGGCCTCGAACGCCACGCCGCGGCCCTCGGCGCCGTCGAAGAGCTGCCAGCCGAGCTCCGGCTCCGGCCAGTCGACGGGCGCCCAGCAGCCGACGAGGCCGAGCGCGGCGTCGCTCTCGCGCCCGGTCACGACCCACATCCCGAACCCGTTCAGCGCCCACTGCCCGATCTGGGCGGCGAGGATGCGCCAGGGCCGCCCCGGCTCGACCGGACCGCCGACGAACTTCGAACGCTCCGAGGTGAAGAACGCCTCGAAAGCGCCGGCGTCGGCCGCGCAGGGCGCGCGCAGGCGCAGCCGCTCCGTCTCCAGCACGGGGATGTCGAGGGTGAGCGTCATTTCTTCTTGCCGAACCCGCTCAGGCCGCCGGGCATCGACGGCAGGCCGCCGCCGCCCATGCCGGGGAAGCCCGCCGGCGGGAGCTGCGCGGGCCCGCCGCCGGCGCCCGGCATCTGGGGCATGCCCCCCTTGCCGCCGAGCAGCGCGCCGAGACCGCCGCGCATCAGCCCCTTCTTCCCCATCTTGCCCATCTTCTTCATCATGTCAGCCATCTGGCGGTGCATCTTGAGAAGACGGTTTATGTCCTGCACTTCAAGCCCTGCGCCCGCGGCGACGCGCTTCTTGCGGCTGGCCTGCATCAGGTCGGGGTTGGCGCGCTCCTTCTTCGTCATCGACTGAATGATGGCGATCTGGCGCTTGACCACCTTGTCGTCGAAGCCGCTTTCCTCGAGCTGCTTCTGCATCTTGCCCATGCCGGGCATCATGCCCATCACGCCCTGCATGCCGCCGAGCTTCTGCATCTGCTCAAGCTGGCTGCGCAGGTCGTTCATGTCGAAGCGGCCCTTCTGGAACCGCTTCATCATGCGCTCGGCCTCGGCGGCCTCGATCTGCTCCTGCGCCTTCTCCACCAGCGAGACGATGTCGCCCATGCCGAGGATGCGCCCCGCCACGCGCTCGGGGTGGAACTCCTCCAGCCCGTCGAGCTTCTCGCCGGTGCCGACGAACTTGATCGGGCGGCCCGTCACGGCGCGCATGGAGAGCGCCGCGCCGCCGCGGCCGTCGCCGTCCATCCGCGTCAGCACCACGCCCGAGACGCCGACCCGGTCGTTGAAGTTCTTGGCGACGTTGACCGCGTCCTGCCCGGTGAGGCTGTCCACGACCAGCAGCGTCTCGTGCGGCTGGGTCGCGTCGCGCACGGCGGCGACCTCGGCCATCAGCTCGTCGTCGACATGCATGCGGCCGGCGGTGTCGAGCATCACGACGTCGTAGCCGCCGAGCATCGCCTGCTGGCGGGCGCGCTTCGCGATGGCGACG
>CAYGUQ010000180.1:0-7927 GCA_964352995.1 uncultured Rhodobacterales bacterium | reverse complement strand
GCCCTGACCGCCGCGGCGGGCGCATCTGGAGGCGTCTCCGGGGAGGGCGAGGTTTTCAACATGGGCGAAGCGCTATCACTGCGGACGCATTCCTGAAAGCCGCCAGCGGGGCGCAGGCCGCCTTCCCGCCGTCAACGATCCGCGAGAAGCGTCGGCGTGCGGTCCCGCCCTGCGGCGTCGCCGCGCCGCCAGACGGTCCGACCGGGCCCGGCGCAGCGGCGCATGGTTTGTTTGAACCGTGCGGACGGTCGCCGCGACAGACCTCCAGACGCGACCATCCGAATCGAAAGTGTGCTCACATGCTGGAAACGATCTTCACGCCCGGCGCCGTCATCCCGGACGCCGGCCGATTCCTGAACGGGGTCGCCACCGACATGGACCCCGACATCCGGCAGTTCGTGTCGAAGAACACGGACACCGTGATCTTCGCGTGCCCTCCGAAAGAGGGCCAGTCCCGAAGCGCGAGCTTCTGCCCCGCCAAGTACGTGCCGTGGGTCAACGGCAAGATAAACTCATGCGAGACCGGCCATACCGACGGGATCAGCTCGCGGTTCAGCGGGTGCCGGTTCGTCAAGTATCACTGGCGGACGCCTTCGGGGGCGCAGAAGACCTACTACGCGCACGTCAACACCGGCGGCGCCCTGTGCTGCAAGAAGATGTGGCGGGACATCAAGGGCTGGGACCGCTCCTTCACCGTGATCGCCGACTTCAACCCGAGCGAATACGTCTTCAAGGACGAGGAGTTCATGAGCATCACGCCAAGCCTGCAGGCGGAGCTGGGCGGGCCGATGATCGTCGTCGGGATCATCACGAGGGCCAATCAGTGCTTCTCGGTGGCCGGGGTGCTCGCCGCGGCCGAGCCGGGCGCCGCCGGCAGGAGCTACCACGTGAAGCGCGTCTACAAGCGTCACTCCGACAGCCTGCACGAAATTCTGACCTGAGCCGCCGTCCGGGCGCGGCGCGCCTGACGAGGCCGACGCTCGGCCGCAGAGGACCGGCGCCGCCGGCCGACCGGCCGTCCGGCGACGGCGGCGGCCGGCGTCGCGACGTCAGCGTCCGTAGATCGCAGCGATCCGCGCCACCGCCGCCTCCAGCGTCAGCTCCTCGCTCTCGCCGGTGCGGCGCGAGGTCAGCTCCACGACGCCGTTCTTGAGGCCCCGCGGGCCGACGGTGACGCGCCAGGGCAGACCGATGAGGTCCATGGCGGCGAACTTCGTCCCCGCCCGCTCGTCGCGGTCGTCGTAGAGCGGCTCCAGTCCGGCGGCGGCGAGCTTGTCGTAGATCGACTGGCAGGCGGCGTCGGCCTCGGCGTCGCCCTGCTTGAGGTTGACGATCCCGGCGTGGAAGGGCGTCAGCGCCTCGGGCCAGATCACGCCCTTGTCGTCGTGGTTCGCCTCGATGGCGGCGCCGACCAGGCGCGAGACGCCGATGCCGTAGCTGCCCATCTCCACGGCGACCTGCGCGCCGTCCGGCCCCGCCACCGTGGCGCCGAGCGGCTCGGAATACTTCGTGCCGAAGTAGAAGATGTGGCCCACCTCGATGCCGCGGCGCACGGTGCGGCGCGCCTCGGGGACGGCGCCCTCGAACAGCGCGGCGTCGTGGGTCTCGTCGGTGCGGGCGTAGGGCGTCGTCCATTCCTCGACGATGGCGCCGAGCCCCTCGCGGCTGTCGAAGTCGATGGCGCGGTCGCCGAGCGAGAGGTCAAGCACCGCGCTGTCGAGGAACACCTCCGATTCGCCGGTGTCGGCGAGGATCAGGAACTCGTGGGAGTGGTCGCCGCCGATGGGGCCCGTGTCGGCCTTCATCGGCACCGCCTTGAGCCCCATGCGCTCGAAGGTGCGCAGATAGGCGACGAGATGGCGGTTGTAGCTGTGGATCGCGGCGTCGCGGTCGATGTCGAAGCTGTAGCCGTCCTTCATCAGGAACTCGCGCCCGCGCATCACGCCGAAGCGGGGCCGCATCTCGTCGCGGAACTTCCACTGGATGTGATACAGGATGCGCGGCAGGTCGCGGTAGCTCGACACCGCGCCGCGGAAGACGTCGGTGATCAGCTCCTCGTTGGTGGGGCCGTAGAGCATGTCGCGGTCGTGCCGGTCGCGGATGCGCAGCATCTCGGGGCCGTAGGCGTCGTAGCGGCCGCTCTCGCGCCACAGGTCGGCCGGCTGGATCGTCGGCATCAGCACCGCGTTGGCGCCCATCGCCGCCTGCTCCTCATGGACGATGCGCTCGACGTTCTTCAGCACCCGGTAGCCGAGCGGCAGCCACGTGTAGATGCCCGAGGCGGCCTGGCGGATCATGCCGGCGCGCAGCATCAGCCTGTGCGAGGCGATCTGCGCCTCGGCGGGCTGTTCCTTCAGGAGCGGCAGGAAGAAGCGGGTGAGGCGCATGGGGCGGGCTCCGGAGGCTGCGGCGGCGCTGCGTCTCCTATGGGATCGGCGCGCGCCCCGCAACGGGCCGGGCCGAGGGGCCAGACTGGGCCCGCGTCCCGAACCGGTTCGCGCGCCGCCCCCTATTGTGGCGCCCCCTGTGCAAAAAAGTGTCAGCAACCACCGAATCCGGCTCGACACGCCCCACCCGTTTGGGCTACCAAAATCCGACAAACAAAAAGACCAAGTCTAGGGAGGAGCGGCTCGCCATCGTGCGGGCCGCAACTTTTTTGGGCCCGCCCCAAGCTGGTGACCGCGCGTTTCCAGTGGTGAAGCTGGAAAACGGGCGGCGCCCCCCCCCCGCGCCGTCAGCAACCCTTTCTCGGCGAGTTTTTCGCGGGAGCGGACGCTGATCTGGCCGGACCTGCGGCGGTCGGACGTTCGTCCCGCAGCGGATTTCGGGATCAGTCTTCCAACACGCCCGCCAGCCCCAGCGAATCCGCCAGCGCGCCGAGTCGGCGGCCCACGAGTTCGCCCGACAGGCTCGCCAGCGAGGGCGCGAGCCTGAGACGCGCCTCGCGCGCCGAGACGCTGAGGCGCGCCTCGCTGAGCGAGCCCGGCGTCGAGGCCGACAGCATCGCGCCGAGCCGCAGCGCCCGGCCGAGCGCCCGTGCGCGCCCCGCGCTGGTCTTGTCGAGCAACGCCAGCGCCGCCTCGGCGTCCACCGAACCGGGGCCGGCGCCGTAGCGCTGCGCGAGAGCGAGGCCGATGAACACCCGTCCGGCATGGTCGACGCCGCCCAGATTGGCGCGCGTCACCGTCTCGAAGCAGCTCGCGGCGCGGTAGTCGGGATGCGCGCGCCAGTTCACGTCGTTGAGCAGGCATGCGGCGCGGGCGAGGCGGCGCTCCTCGACCGGCCAGGCGTCGAGCAGCGGCGCCACCCAGTTCGCCAGCTCCTCGCCGAAGCCGGGAAAGCGCGCCTGCGTCTGCTCGAGCCGCCGCGCGGCCTCGATCAGCGGATCGCGCCGCCGCACCGACTCGGGCAGCCGTTCGTAATAGGCGCCTTCGCGCAGCCCGAAGGCCGAGATCGTCAGCGCGACGGGCTTCAGGCGCTCGACGAGCCTGCCGAGCACCAGCGCCGCGGTCGGCGTCGCCGCGGCGCGGTTGGAGGAGACGCCGGGCAGCGCCCTGAGCGCCTCGGGCGTCTGCGCGGCGATCCAGCCGCAGGCCTCGATCGCCGCGTCGGCCTCCAGCCGATAGCCGTGCAGCACCCTGAGGGGATGCCTGACGCGCGCCATCTGCGCCTTCGCGACGCTGCGCCACGCGCCGCCGACGGCGTAGAGCGTCCGCCCCGCCAGCGGCACGACCATGGCGGCGCGGTCGATCTCGGCGTCGATGCGCTGGCGCAGCGCGGCCCCATCGAGCCCCGCGAGCCGCTGCGGACCCAGCGAGAGCGTCAGCCGCGGGCCGACTGCCCCGGCGGAGACGTCCGCAAGCTCCATCGAGGCGCCGCCCATGTCCGCCGCCGCCCCGTCCGCGTTCGGCTCGCCCAAAAGCACGCCGAGAGCCGAGAGCCGCGCCTCCTCGTCGCCGTCGATCACGCGCAGCCGCAGGCCGGTCTCGCGCTCCACGAGGTCGCGGAACTCAGGTCCGTCCTCCGCCTCGCGCACGGCCGCCGTCGCCACGGCGTCGAGCGCGACGACGCGCATCCGGTCCGCCAGCGCAGCGAAGCGCCGCAGCGTCGAGAGCGCCGCCTCGCGCCCCGCAGCCGAAAGCCGCCCCGTCTTCGCGATCTCGGCCCCCAGCCCGCAGGAAGCCTTTTCGTTGAAGAAGTAGGCCGGCGCCCGGTCTACGCCCTCGAAGACCACGAGGCGGACCGAGTTCGACCCGACGTCCACCACCGCCACCCGCCCCTCGCGGCCGTCCAGCCGCGCGAAGGACGGCGCCGCCGCCTCAAGGAAGCTCGCCTGATCGCCCACCCGCGCCTCCGCCGCGTTGCCTCACGAGCGACCTCGCACAAGCCCGCCGACGGATCAACCGGGGCGCCCGCGGAGCGCTGGTCACTTGCGGTCGTAGGGGTTGTCGGTCTTGCGGTAGCTGAAGCGGATCGGCACGCCGTCCAGCCCGAAGTCTCGGCGCAGGCCGTTGACGAGAAAGCGCGTGTAGCTCTCCGGCAGATCCTCGGGCTTGTTGCAGAATGCGAGGAAGCTCGGCGGGCGGGACTTCACCTGCGTCATGTAGCGCAGGCGGATGCGTCGGCCGGAGGGCGCCGGCGGCGCGTGCTCGGCCACCCGGTCGCCCAGCCAGCGGTTGAGCTTCGCAGTCGCGATGCGGCGGTTCCAGGTCGCGTGGACCTTCAGCACCGCCTCGCGCAGCCGGTCGAGCCCGCGCCCCTCGATGGCCGAGACTGTGACGAGCGGCGCGCCCTTCAGCTGCGGCAGCAGGCGGTCGAAGGCCTCGCGCAGTTCGCGCAGCCGGGCCGACTTGTCCTTTTCCAGGTCCCACTTGTTGACGGCGATCACCACCGCCCTGCCCTCGCGCTCGGCGAGGTCGGCGATGCGCAGGTCCTGCTGCTCGAAGCTGGAGGCGACGTCGAGCAGCACCACCACCACCTCGGCGTAGCGCACGGCGCGCAGGCCGTCGCCGACCGAAAGCTTCTCAAGCTTCTCCTGCACGCGGGCCTTCTTGCGCATCCCCGCCGTGTCGAAGACGCGGAACGGGCGGCCGCCCCAGTCGATCTCGAGCCCGATGGCGTCTCGCGTGATGCCGGCCTCCGGGCCGGTCAGCAGGCGCTCCTCGCCGAGGATCGCGTTCACCAGCGTGGACTTGCCGGCGTTGGGCCGGCCGACGACGGCGATCTGGATGGCGCGCGAGGGGTCGGCGACGCCGTCGCTCTCATCCTCCTCGCCCAGCACTTCCGGCAGCGAGACGTTGGTCTCCGGCGCCTGCGCGGTGATCAGCGCGGCCTCGTCGGCGAAGGTGTCGGCGATGGGCTGCAGCGCGGCGTAGAGCGCCTCCATGCCCTCGCCATGCTCGGCGGAGAACGGGATCGGCTCGCCGAGGCCGAGGCTGTAGGCCTCCATGGCGCCGGAGAGGCCGGCGCGGCCCTCCGCCTTGTTGGCGCCGAGCAGGATGCGGCCGCCTCGGCGGCGCAGGATGTCGGCGAAGGTCTGGTCGAGCGGCGTGACGCCGGCGCGCGCGTCGATCACGAACAGCACGACGTCGGCTTCGGCGACCGCCCTGTCCGTCAGGCGGCGCATCCGGGCCTGCAGCGAGTCGTCGTCGACGTCCTCAAGCCCGGCGGTGTCCACCACGATGAAGCGCAGGTCGGCGAGCTTGCCGTCGCCCTCGCGCAGGTCGCGCGTGACGCCCGGCTGATCGTCGACCAGCGCTAGGCGCTTGCCGACCAGACGGTTGAACAGCGTCGACTTGCCGACATTCGGTCGGCCGACGATGGCGAGCTTGAAGGTGGGGGCGCTTGGGCTCATGGCCGGCGGGCGATACGCCATCCCCGCCGCGCCGTCCAGTGCGGCGGCCCGCGCGGCGGCCATGCGCGCCGCGCAGGCCCTGCGGCTCCACAGGTCGGCCCGCGCGTCAGCGGAACGCGTAGAGCTCCGCGTCGTCGGAGAGGACGTAGAGCGCGCCGCCGGCGATCACCGGCCCGGCCGAGGCGCCGCCGGAGACCGGCGCGCCGCCGACGCGCTCGCCGGTCGCGGCGTCGAAGATCAGCAGCCCGTCCTCGCTGGAGGTCAGGTAGACGCGCCCGTCCGCCACGACCGGGCCGCCATAGGCGACGGCGCCCTCGCGGTCTTCAGGGTCGGACCACCGCGGCAGGTCCACCGCCCAGAGCGTCTCGCCCGTGGCGGCGGCCAGACGCACGAGCTGCGCCTCGGTGCTGACGGCCAGCAGCGTCGCGCCGACCGCCCAGGCGGGCGTGACGGAGCCGATCGGCCTCAGCCAGCCGCGACGTCCGGTGCGCGCGTCGAGCGCGAGCATCTGGCCGCTCTGGTTGGCGACGAACACGGCCGAGCCCGCGATGATCGGGTCGCCGGTGATGTCGCTGATGTCGGCGCTCGCGAGCCCGCGCTGGCCGCTCGCCAGCGCGTCGGCCCAGATGCGCCGGCCGTTGGCGGCGGCGACGGCGACCACCTCGCCCGAGAGGAACGGCAGCACGGCGAGCCCGCCGGCCAGCGCGGGGCTCGCCCCGCCGAGAAAACCTGCGCCGCCGCGGGCGCCGAGCACGCGCCACAGCACGGTTCCGTCGCGCGCGTCGAGCGCGAAGCCGGCGTTGTCGCGCGTCACGACGACGACGCGCCCGTCGTCGACCGCCGGCGCCGCGCGCAGCGGCGCGCCGAGGCCGCGACGCCAGAGCTCCGCCCCGTCCGTCACGCCCAGCGCCACGACGTCGCCGAAGCCCGTCGTCGCGATCACCCTCCCGTCGGCGACGGCGAGCCCGCCGCCGAAGCCGTCGTCGGCGCCTTCGCCCTCCGGCGAGAGCGACGCGCGCCACACCACTCGGCCGCTGGCGGCGTCGACGGCCGAGACGGTGGACGCCGCGTCGAGCGCGAAGACCCGCCCGCCGGCGACGACGGGCGGCGACGTGATGCGGCCGTCGCCACTGGCGCCAGTCCCGACGTCCACGCGCCACGCCTCGCGCGGCGCGGCGCCGCCGGCGGGGCCAGCCAAATGGCCGGGCGCGCGGTTCGGCGACGCGTTGCTCTGAGGCCAATCCTGCAGCGCCTGCGCGACGCCGAGCGGCGCGAGCTGGGCTGCGCGCTCCGCCGGCGCCGTCGGCAGCGATGAGGCCAGCCTCACCGGCGTGCGGTCGCCGGGAAGGATCTCCTCGTCGCTCTCGAAGAGGCCGCATCCCGACAGCGCGACCAGCGCCGCCCAGACCATGGCGCCGCGCGACAGGCGCCCGCGCCGAAGACCCATGCTCATTGCACGGCCTCCTGCGGATCGAGAGCGTAGATGGCGGAGGCGAGAAGTCCCGCGCGGCCCTGCGTCTCCTCCGTGGCGGCGGGGTCCGACAGAACGGCCTCGACGTCCTCGCGCGCGCCGGCGATGTCGCCGAGCCCCAGCTTCAGCGCCGCGCGGGCCTCGAGCGCGAGAAGCCGGAAGGCTCCCTCCCCGCCGGTCAGCGGCCCAAGCTGCGCGATGGCGCCGGGGGCGTCGCCGCCCGCTGCGGTGAGGACAGCGGCGCGATAGGCGGCCAGGGCGGCGAGGCTTGGCGGCGTCGCGGTGTCGATGGCGACGGCGTCGTAGAGGTCGCGCGCCTCGCCCACCTCGCCCGCGGCGGCCAGCTCTCCGGCCGCCCGCAGCCGCGCCAGCAGCGCCGGCCCCTCGGGCAGCGCGTCCGCCTCGCCCAGATAGCGCTCCGCGCGCAGGACGCCGGGCGTCTCCTCGCCGGCGCCGATCAGCGCGGCGCCGGCCTCGCGCGCGGCCGCCTCGTTCTGCGCGTCGCGCCACGCGAGGAAGGCGGCCCCCGCGACGACGGCGACGATCACGCCGATGACAACCGGCGCATAGCGCTTCCACAGTCCGAAGAGGCGGTCGCGCCG
>CAYGUQ010000179.1:0-7929 GCA_964352995.1 uncultured Rhodobacterales bacterium | reverse complement strand
GATTTCTGCGAGACGCGCAGCGACGTGATCTTCCTCTGCGTCGTCTACCCGCTGGCGGGTCTCGCAGCGGTGGGCCTCGCCTCGCACGCGTCGCTGCTGCCGCTGCTGTTTCCGGCCATCGCCGGCTTCGCGCTGGTCGGGCCGGTGACGGCGGTGGGCACCTACGAGCTCAGCCGCCGGCGCGAGCGCGGGCAGTCGACGGGCTGGACGTCGGCCTTCGCGCCGCTCGCCTCGCCCTCCTTTGGCGCGATCTTCCTGCTCGCGCTGGGCATCGTGGCGACATTCCTCGTGTGGATGGGCGCGGCGCAGGCGATCAAGGAGGCGACGCTGGGCGCCGCGGCCCCGACCTCCCTCGGCGATTTCGCCGCGCAGGTGTTCGGCACCGGGGCGGGCTGGGCCATGATCGTCGTCGGCTGCGGCGTCGGCTTCCTGTTCGCTGCGGCGGTGCTGGCGACGTCGCTCGTCGCATTTCCCCTGCTGCTCGACAGGCAGGTCGGCCTGGTGCGCGCCGTGCTGACCTCGGTGGAGGTCGCGCGAAAGAGCCCCAGAACCGTCGCGCTCTGGGGTCTGATCGTGGCGGGAACTCTGATGCTCGCCTCGATCCCGCTGTTTCTGGGGCTGATCGTGGCGCTCCCCGTGCTGGGGCACGCGACCTGGCACATCTATCGCAAGGCGGTCGGCTGAAACGACGCACGACAGGCGACGGCGCGCAACGCCGTCGCATGCCGACATCGTTGATCGAGCAATCCACGGTTGTTAACGATTGGAGGATTTCGATTTAGAGGGGTTCTTTCGTGGCCAAGTCATGTCTTCTCGCCGCTGCGGTCAGTCTGGCCGCCGGCCCGTCGCTTGGAGCGACCATACTCGCCGACACCGTGCTTGATTTCTTCAACAGCGGCGCCGGACCAATCGCGGCTGGACCGTTTGGAGGAACCTCGGCGCCGCAGAACTTTCCAGTCGCCGTCCCGTTCAGTTTCGCGACGGACGGGAGCGAGTTCACCTTCATCTCGCTGCCGACCGACTCGTTCATCACACTCGGCTTCTCGAGCGGGTACGTGTTCGACGGGGTCGGGAATGACATCTTCGTCTCCGAAAGCGGAGACGGTCGCGAGCTCGCGAATGTTTTCATATCCGATGATTTCGGCGCGTCCTTCACGTTCCTCGGCACGGCGGAGGGCGACCAGGTGACCGAACTCGACCTCGCGTCGATCGGCTTTTCCGGCAGGGTCAACGCCATAAAGATCGTCGGCCTCGACAATGGCGGCGGCTCGCCCGGCTTCGACGTGGCCTTCGTTCAGGGTCTGGAGGGAAGCGTGGTCGAGGAGCCGCAGGGGCCGACGGTCATTCCGTTGCCCCCCGCCGCGTCGATGCTGCTCGGGGCGTTCGGCGCGCTGGCGCTTGTCCGTCGACGCGTCTGAGCGCCTCCGGCCTCGGCCGCGCGGCGGTCCGTCGCGCGGCGAACGCCGCCCCGGGCCCAGCGCCTGAGCGGCGTCGAAAGGCCGCCGGTCGACCGGCCCGGCAGCGGCATGTCGACGAAGCGGTCAGCCTTTCGGGCCGACCATGTCCTCGGGGCGCACGACGCGGTCGAAGGTCTCGCCGTCGCAGAAGCCCAGCGCGACGGCCTCCTCGCGCAGGGTCGTGCCGTTCCTGTGCGCGGTCTTGGCGACCTTGGTGGCGGCGTCGTAGCCGATGGTCGGGGCCAGCGCCGTGACCAGCATCAGGCTCTCGCGCATCAGCTTCTCGATGCGCGCCTCGTCGGCCTGCAGGCCCGCCACGCAGTTGTCGGTGAACGCCTTCGCCGCGTCGCCCAGAAGCTGCATCGCCTGCAGCACGTTGTAGAGCATCATCGGCTTGTAGACGTTCAGCTCGAAATGGCCCTGCGAGCCTGCGAAGCCGACCGCGGCGTCGTTGCCGAAGACATGGGCGCAGACCTGCGTGAGCGCCTCGCACTGGGTCGGGTTCACCTTGCCCGGCATGATCGAGGAGCCCGGCTCGTTCTCCGGCAGGACCAGCTCGCCGAGGCCGCAGCGCGGCCCCGAGCCGAGCAGGCGGATGTCGTTGGCGATCTTGAAGAGGCTCGCGGCCACGGTCCGCACGGCGCCCGAAAGCTCCACGATGGCGTCATGCGCCGCCAGCGCCTCGAACTTGTTGGGCGCGGTGCGGAAGGGCATCCCGGTCAGCGTCGCGATCTCCGCGGCGATCTTCTCCGCGAAGCCGGGTTTCGTGTTCAGCCCGGTGCCGACCGCCGTGCCGCCCTGCGCCAGCGGCCAGATGTTCTCCAGCGCCTGCTCCACCCGCGCCACGCCCTGCCGCACCTGATGGACGTAGCCGGAGAACTCCTGCCCGAGCGTCAGCGGCGTCGCGTCCTGCGTGTGGGTGCGGCCGATCTTGATGATGTGCGAGAAGGCCGCCTCCTTGGCCTCCAGCGCCGTCAGCAGCGCCTCCAGCCCCGGGATCAGCACATGCGTCGCGGTGTGCGCGGCGGCGATGTGCATGGCGGTGGGGAAGGTGTCGTTGGAGGACTGGCCCTTGTTGACGTGGTCGTTGGGATGGATCGGGTCTTTGGTGCCCTTCACGCCGCCGAGCAGTTCGATGGCGCGGTTCGAGATCACCTCGTTGGCGTTCATGTTCGACTGGGTGCCCGAACCGGTCTGCCAGACGACGAGCGGGAAATGCGCGTCGAGCGCGCCGTCGATCACCTCATGGGCCGCCTCGACCATGGCGTTCCCGAGCCTGGGGTCGAGGTCGCCCTGCTCCATGTTCACCTTGGCGGCGGCGCACTTGATCACGCCCAGCGCCCGGACGACGGCGACGGGCTGCTTCTCCCAGCCGATGGGAAAGTTCTGGATCGAGCGCTGGGTCTGCGCGCCCCAGTAGCGGTCCGCCGGCACCTCGATGGGGCCGAAGCTGTCGGTCTCGGTGCGGGTGGCGGTCATGGCGGGGTTCTCCGGGCTGGAATGCGCGCGCAGTCTAGGCGCCGCGCCGTCCCCGGCAATGCGGCGACTGCGCCCGCCCGGCGCCGCTTGACGCAGACCGCAGCCGCGGCGCTCCTTGCGCCATGGCCATCGCCTTCATCCACACCGACGAGTCCCATGTGGCGCGGTTCGACGCGATCCTCGCGAGGCGCGCTCCGGGGGCGCGGCGAGACCATTCGGTCGCGCCCGAACTGCTGGCGCTGGCGCGCCGGGAAGGGCCCGAGGCTGCGCACGAGGGCCTCGCGCGCCTTCTCGCGGCGCACGCTGGCGCGGCGGCCGTCGTCTGCACCTGCTCCACGCTCGGCGCGCTGGCCGAGTCGCTGGGTCGGGCGGCGGGAGGACGCGGCGCGGTGTTCCGGGTCGACCGCCCGATGATGGAGGCCGCCGCCCGCTTCGGGTCCGGCGCGCTGCTTGTCGCCTGCCTCGACACCGCGGCGGCTGCGGCTAGAACTCTCTTCGCCGAGTGCGCCGCCGCCGCGGGGATCGGGGGCGCGCCCGAGACGCTCACCTGCCCGGCGGCGTGGCCCCTCTTCGAGAGCGGCGACGCGGAGGGCTTCGCGCAGGCGGTGGCGGACGCGGTGCGCGCGCGCATCGCGCAGGCGCAGGCCGAAGGGCGCGCGATCGCCTGCGCAGCGCTCGCTCAGGCCTCGATGGCGCCGGCCGCCGCGCTGCTCGGCGATCTCGGCGTTCCGACGCTGACCTCTCCGGAGATGGCGGTGGAGCGCGCCCTCGCGCTCACCCGCGCGGCATGAGGCGCGGCGCCTCTCCGATGGGCACGGGGCCGATGCGCGCCGCGCCGCCCGAGAACGACAGCGGGGCCGACAGGGCGTCGCCGTCGCCGGACAGGCGCGCGAGCAGGCCGAGGCCGCCCTCGATCAGACCGGCCGCGTTCGTGTCGAGCGCGCCCGCCGCGACGGCCGCGCGCAGCATCGCGCGCCAATTCTCCGCCCGCACGTCGAGCGAGCCTTCCGCAAAGCCCTCCGCGTCGGCCCGCAGGTCGCCCGTCGCCGTGAGCGCGAGGTCGCCCCAGCGCGCCTCCAGCGACCTGATCGACAGCGCGCGCACGCCCGGCGGCGCGTCCTCCAGAGCGAAGCGGTCGAGCGCGCGGTCGAAGGTCGCGACGGCGTCGACGCGCAGGCGCTCGGCGACCGCCGGAAGCGCGCCCGCGACGTCGAGCCGATTGCGCACGCCCTCCGGGATGGTCACCGCCTCCGCGCCGAGAAACAGGCGGTAGGCGTTCTCGACCGCCGGCCGCACCGCCTCGACATGCGCCTCCGCGTTCGCCGCGCCGGCGCGCCAGCCGTCGCCCGAGAGGCTCATCCCCTCCCCGACCATGGAGACCCGCGCCAACTCCAGCGACGGCCCGGGAACGAAGCGGATCGAGGCGCGCAGGCGATCCGACGTCAGCGACGCGCGCGCCCCCGGCGCGGCGAGGCTCTGCTCGGGCGGAAAGGCGACGATGGCGGCGTTCGGCTCATAGGCCAGCGTCAGCACGTCGAGAAAGGGCGCGCGCCACGCCCAGCCCGCGGCCGGGTCGGCCAGCGCGGGCTCGACGATGCGCGTGTCGATGCGGTTGGGGAAGCCGCCCGTCCGGATCTCGGCCGCCTCCGCCTGCCAGCCTTCGGCGCGGCGCGCCTCCAGCCATCCCGCCAGCGCCTCATCGCGCAGGCCGGCGGAGAAGAACCACCAGCCCGACCACGCCAGCGCCGCCAGCGCGACCGCCCCCGCCAGCACTCGCCATTTCATTCGCTGCGCCTCCATCGCGGCGGCCGCCCTCGCCGCGCGGCTTCGGGGCGGCTATACCGCGAAGCCATGACGATGGAAAACGACGCGCGGCGCGCGACGCCCCCGCGCGAGGGCGATCTGTGGGTGTTCGGCTACGGCTCGCTGATCTGGCGGCCGGGCTTCGACTTCGCGGAGCGGCGGCTGGCGCGGCTGGCGGGCTGGCGGCGAAGCTTCTGCCTGCGCTCCATCAGGTATCGCGGCACGCCCGAGGCGCCCGGCCTCGTGCTGGGGCTGGACGAGGCGCCGGACGGCTGGTGCGACGGCGTCGCCTACCGCGCCCCGGCGCAGACGAGGGACGCCGTGCTCGCCTATCTGCGCGAGCGCGAACTCATCACCTACGCCTATCGCGAGATCGTCGCGCCGGTGCGGCTGGAGGACGGTCGCGACGCCGTGGCCGTGACCTACGTCGTCGACCGCGCCCATGCGCAGTACGCCGGCGCGCTGGAGGAGGACGCCCAGGCGCGCGTCATCGCCGCCGCGGTCGGCCCGATGGGCCCCAATTCCGAGTATCTGGCCAACACGGTGGCGCATCTGGCGGAACTCGGTCTGAGCGATCCCGAACTCGACCGCCTGCACGCGCGCGTGAACCGGCTCCGCGGCGTCTGACGGCGGTTGCAACGTCCGGCGCCATCCTGTATCTCCAGCGCCGTCGCCGCCTTAGCTCAGTTGGTTAGAGCGCTAGATTGTGGATCTAGAGGTCCCCCGTTCGAGCCGGGGAGGCGGTACCATCCCACGCATGGCACACCCTGAAGCGCTTCGCTCCAAAGGCTGCGCCCGCGCCAGGCATGTCGCGCGCCGCGCAGGAGCCTCGCGCCCATGACGCCGGCGGCGCGGCGGCCGCACGCCCTGCGCGCGCTGGCGGTCGCGCTGGCGACGCTCGCCTGCCCGTCCCCGCCCGCGACGGCGCAGGGCTCGCCCGAGGCTTCGCCGGCGGCGATCCCGACGGCGCTGCCGGACGGCGCGACCCGCGAGGCGCTTGCGGCGCGTCAGCGCGCGCTCTTCGAGCAGGTGCTCGATGCGCCGACCGACCTCGAACTGATGTTCGCCTACGCCGCCGCGTCGATGCAGCTGGAGGATTACGAGGCGGCCATCGCCACGATGGAGCGCATGCTCATCTTCGAGCCCGACCTGCCGCGGGTGAAGCTGGAGCTCGGCGTCGCCTATTTCCGGCTCGGCTCCTACGCGGTGGCGCAGTTCTACTTCGAGGAGGCGCTGGCCGGCGGCGCCCCGGCGGCGGTGGCGGCCAGCGTCGCGCCCTTTCTGGAGGCGATCGCGCAACGCACGCGGCGCGACCGCTTTGGCGGCTTCGCGGCTTTCGGGCCGATCTACAGCACCAATGCGACGCTCGGGCCGACCGACCGCGAGATCAGGTCGGAGTTCTTTCCCGGCGGCGTCGCGACGCTCGACGAGGCGTCGGTCGGGCGCGCCGACGTCGGCGGCCGGCTGGTGGCGCTCCTGTCCTGGTCGCGCGACCTCGAGGGCGCCGACGAGGACGACTGGCTGACGACCGCGCTTTACTCCGGCCTGCGCTACCGGCGGGAGGACGCCGGCGAGTTCGACGCCGTGGAGATCACGACCGGGCCGAACATCTCGCTCGCCGCGCGCTCGTTCGGCCCCAAGGCGCGCCCCTTCGCGCAGGCCGGCTTCGTGCGGGCCGCAGGGGCGCCGCTCTACATCCAGGGCGGCGGCGGCGTCGAGTACACCGACGCGCTCAGCCGCGAGACCTCCGTCTTCGCGTCGCTGTCGGGCCAGTATCGCGACTTCGGGCGCGAGCAGATCGGCTTCGACGGCGTCTACGGCGTCGCCACGGTCGGGGCGGTCCGCCAGATCTCTCCGACGACGAGCCTGCGCGGCGCGATTCTGGCGCAGACCGACCGCACCGAGGAGGACTACCGCGCCAACGCCGAGTTCGGCCTGCGGCTCACGCTGCAGCGGGACTTCGCGGCGCCGGGCGACGTGACGGAGTTCTTCCCCGAAGGCGGCCCCTGGCGCGCGAGCGTCTTCGCCCAGGGCTCGCTGCGCCTCTTCGACGCGCCGGACCCCGCCGTGGACGCCGATCTCGCGCGGCGGGACCGCGACGCGCGCCTCGGGTTTCGCCTGCTCGCGCCGCTGGATCGAAAGGTCGCGGTCGCGCTGGATGCGTCATGGTTCCGAAGAAGCTCCAACATCCCCAATTACGAACTGGACAACGTTGAGATAGGATTGTCTTTCATCCGCTCGTTCTGAAGGTGGCGATCATGCCGCGTCGCGGTCATCCCTGTCGGCTTGCATGGCGCGCCGCGCTGGCCGTGGGGCTGTCGGCCGTCGTGCTGGCCGCTCGGTCGGACGCCGCGCTCGCGCAGGCGGGCCGGTCCATCGGCTCGGTCGCGGCGGCGAACGCCGACATCGTCGGCACGCCGCCCGAAGCGCTGGCGCGACGGCTGCTGCCCGGCACGGGCCTCATACAGGACGAGCGCATCGAGACGTCCAGCCTCGGCGCGGGGCAGTTCCTCTTCCTCGACCAGACCGCCCTGTCGGTCTGGCCCAACAGCCGCATCGTGCTCGACCGCTACGTCTTCGACCCCGATCGCGGCGCCGGGGAGATCGCCGTCACGCTGACGCAGGGCGTGCTGCGCTTCATCGGCGGGCGCATCAGCAAGACGTCGGACGTCGAGATCCGCACGCCGAACGCCGTGGTCTCGGTGCGCGGCGGCATGGCGCAGATCGAGGTGACGCCCGAGGGCACCCGCGCCATGCACATCGCCGGCGAGTACACCCGCATCGGCGGCGTGACGCTGAGCCGCCCCTCGGCGACGGCGGTGCAGCGCACCGGCGAGACGCAGGCCGTCTTCGAAGGCGTGGGCGACAGCGCGGCGGTGAGCCGCATGTACGGCAGCAAGCTCGGCGAGGGCGACGGCGGCGTCTCCCAGGAGGTCGCTCCCTCGAACGTCGAGCAGATCGTCGTGCAGAGCGGCGTCGCGGCGCTCGGGTCGGCCGATCGTCTGGCTTCGTCCGCCGCGCCGGTCTCCACCCTCGGCCGGCGGCCGCCGGAGACCCGCCAGAGCGGCGAGATCATCTCGACGAAGGGGTCCGCTCAGGCCGTTCTTTCGAACGTCGTCGCGCCGACGGCCCCGCGGCGGGCGGCCGAGGCGCCCGCACCGCAGCCGCAGCCGCAGCCGAAACCGAGCCC
>CAYGUQ010000178.1:0-7946 GCA_964352995.1 uncultured Rhodobacterales bacterium | reverse complement strand
AGCGCCGTGCCGTCGGGCAGCCGCGCGTGGGCGCGGTCGGCGGGTCCCGCGGTGCGGGCGCGCGCCGCCAGACGGTCCAGCACCGCGGCGTCGTCGGTCGCAAAGCTCGCCGCGAGCGGCCGGCCGACGACGCGCCGCCCGGCCCCGCCGAGGATGCGCTCCGCCGCCGGGTTCGCCTCCGAGACGCGGCGGGTCGCGGCGTCCACGATCAGCAGCGCCTCAGAGGACATCTGGAACAGCAGCCGGTAGCGCATCTCGACGTCGCGCAGGCGGGCGTACTCGCGCTCGGTGGCGTGCTGGGCCTCCACGAGGCGGGTCTGCAACGCGGCGAAGCTGCGCATCTCGCGGCCGACGGCGAGCCGCCGCCCCCGGCCGATGGAGACGACGCTGTAGCGCACCGGGAGCTCCACGCCGCGCGGCGAGAGATGGTTGACCTGGCGGGCGGGCGGCAGCCCCTCGACCGGCGAGGCGGCGAGCAGCTCCTCGACCTTCACGCGGGTCTCGCGGGAGACGGTGTCGACCCAGCGCTGGCCGATCCACGCCTCGCAGCCTTCGCGGGCGAGCTCCACGCCGTTGTGCGCCACGTCGCGGATGTAGCCGTCGGCGTCGAGCACCAGCGCGATGTCGCTCGACGCGACCAGCGCCGTGCTCGCCAGTTCCGCCGACAACGCGCCGAGCGACCCCTCCGGATCCCGGAAAGGACTGATCGGCTCGATCGCGACAGGCCTCTGCATGAACCGGAGCGCCTTGTATCAGTCGATGGCGGACAGAAGCTTCTTGTCCTTGATCACGCGGGTTTCGGCAAGTGAGCGCGGGCGGCCATCATCAGGGAGACGCCGTCGCTCGCCGCGGCGTCCGCGCCGAGCGACGGCGCCAGCGTCGGGCATGACGCGAGCGCCGGCCCGCCGACCATGATGAGCGGCCGCCGCGCGCCATGCGCCCCCGAGACGGCGCGCAGGGCGGAGATCGCGCCGCGCGCGTGGGCGTGCCCGGCGTCGCCGCCGACCGAGAGGCCGATGACGTCGTAGGCGATCTCGCTGGCCATCGCGCAGAGCTCCTCCGGCCGCGTCGCCGGCGCCTCGCTGACCGACCAGCCGGCGCTGCGCATGCTCTCCGCGACCATGCCCGCGCCAAGGGTGTGGCGCTCGGTCTCCAGCGTCGCGATCAGCAGGCGCGGCGCGCCTGCGGCGGGGGCGGCCTCCGCCTCCGCGCCCAGCCGGCGCGCCGCGACGCCCAGCCGGCCGCAGCCGAGCGCAACCTGCACGAAATCGGCCGCATCTGACTTCCACATCTCGCCGAGTCGCCGCGCCGCGGGGCCGATCAGGCCGCCGAAGAGCGCCGAGAGGGGCGCGCCCGCGTCGCGCAGGGCGCTGACCTGGGCCCAGACGCCGGCGCCGTCGCGCGCGAGCGACAGCCGCGCCAGCGTCTCGACATGGGCGATGGTGGGCTGGCGCGCCGTCTCGGCGCTGCGGCGACTGAGCAGCAGCCGGGGAATCACCTCGGTCTGCACGAGTTCGAAGACCTGGGCGGCGGGGTCGGCCCGCCACGACGTCCCGCGCGGCTTGCGCGCCGGCGCCTCGACTGCGGCGTTGAACGCGAGGGCCTGCCGACGACCGAAGGTGTCGATGCCATCCATGCCGAACATCCTCCCGGCTCGTTGTCGCCGCGTCCTGCCGCGCCTTCCTTCCGAAGACCCGCTTTCGGTCCGCGACGCATGCGGCCGTGGCGTTCGCGCCCGCCGCGCCCAGCCAGATGGCGACGGCGCCGGCCTTGTCGATCAGCGTGCGGCGGAGCGCCGCGTGCTGTCAACCGAGATTTACAGCCCCTCGGTGATCCGACCGGCGCCGGGTTGCGTACCGCGCGGCTGCACGTCGTGGCGAGAGAGCATCAGGCATTGGATAAAACCGAACCATATGGACCGGTTCGCGACAAAACGGCGCATATTCGGGCGTTTTAGAGAGAAACCAAGCGCATCGGGGCGCAGGCGCGCGGCCGGATGCCCGCAGGGCTGCGCCGGAAGCTGTCATGCAGGCGAGAGCGAGCGTCATGTTTAGTTGACACTCTGACGTCAGGCGCACTAGCATTCGAGTCATGGAGAGACGGATCAGAAGCTCTCCGCGGCGGACGCCTCGCGGGGCGTCGCGGCGAAACGGGGCCAAGGGAGAGGCGACGATGGCGACACGCTCGACCGAGGCGACGGCGACCCTGCCTTCGGCGGGCCGATCCGGCCCCCGGACGACCGCGCCCGCCGGCCGCGCCCTCTACACGCCGCAGGAGCGCGTCCGGCGCGACGCGACCCCGTGGACCACCGTGCAGGGCGTGCTCGCGCCGCTGCAGTTCCTCGTCTTCCTCGGCAGTCTCGCGCTCGTCGTGCGGTTCCTCGTCACCGGAGACGGCTACGCCGCGGCGGTGGCCTCGGTCGTCGTCAAGACGCTCGTGCTCTACACGATCATGGTCACCGGCTCGATCTGGGAGAAGGTCGTGTTCGGCAAGTGGCTGTTCGCGCCCGCCTTCTTCTGGGAGGACGTGGTGAGCATGGGCGTTATCGCGCTGCACACCCTCTATCTCGCCATGCTGCTGGGCGGCTGGGGGACGGCGGGCGAGCAGTTCGCCGTCGCGCTCGCGGCCTACGCGATCTACGTCGTCAACGCCGCGCAGTTCCTGTGGAAGCTGCGCATGGCGCGGCTGGAGGCCGCCGGCGGCGAGCGGGCCGAGACGGCCGCCGAAGAGCACATGCGCTGGGCGGAGTACGCCAAATGAGCCCCCTCGACATTCCCCGCCCCACGCCGGGCTGCGCCGACCGCCCCGTCCTGAAGGAGCGCGGCCAGCGCGAGGTGTTCTGCGGGCTGACCGGCATCGTCTGGCTGCACCGCAAGATGCAGGACGCCTTCTTCCTCGTCGTCGGCTCGCGCACCTGCGCGCATCTCATCCAGTCCGCCGCCGGCGTGATGATCTTCGCCGAGCCGCGCTTCGCGACCGCCGTGATCGACGACCACGACCTCTCCGGCATGAAGGACGCCAACGAGGAGCTCGACCGCGTGGTCGCCCAGCTTCTCGCCCGCCGGCCCGAGATCAAGCTGCTGTTTCTCGTCGGCTCCTGCCCGTCGGAAGTCATCAAGATGGACCTCGGCCGCGCGGCGGAGCGGCTGAGCGCGGCCAACGCCGGCCGCTGCCGGGTGCTGAACTACTCCGGCTCCGGCATCGAGACGACGTTCACGCAAGGGGAGGACGCCTGCCTCGCCGCGCTGGTCCC
The DNA here is from genome assembly GCA_964352995.1 of uncultured Rhodobacterales bacterium. Classification (GTDB taxonomy): domain Bacteria; phylum Pseudomonadota; class Alphaproteobacteria; order Rhodobacterales; family Rhodobacteraceae; genus Rubrimonas. Next base: position 4,693 of record CAYGUQ010000178.1, on the reverse strand, counting down.
GACGCTGCCGGAGACGGACGCGAAGGAGCTGCTGGTGGTGGGCGCGCTGGCGGACGTGGTCGAGGACCAGTTCGCGCGGCTCTTCGAGCAGATGGGCGTCGGCCCGGTGCGCTTCCTGCCGGCGCGCGCCGCCGCGGCGATGCCGGCGGTGGGGCCGAACACGCAGATGCTGCTTGCGCAGCCCTTCCTCGCCGAGACCGCGCGGCTGCTGGAGGCCCGCGGCGCGATGCGCCTGCCGGCGCCGTTTCCGCTCGGGGCGGAAGGCACCGAGGCTTGGCTGCGCGCGGCGGCGGAGGCCTTCGGCGCCGACCCCGCCCGCGTCGAGGCCGCCATCGCGCCGGGGCGCCGGCGCGCGCAGGAGGCCGTCGCCCGCGCGTCAGAGCACCTGCGCGGCAAGCGGGCCTTCTTCTTCCCCGACAGCCAGCTCGAAATCCCGATCGCGCGCTTCCTCGCCCGCGAGTGCGGCATGGGGCTGATCGAGGTTGGGGCGCCCTACATCCACCGCGCCCAGATGGCCGAGGAGCTGGCGCTGCTGCCCGACTGCACGCTCTCCGAAGGGCAGGACGTCGAGAAGCAGCTCGACCGAGCGCGGGCGGCCCGGCCCGACATCACGGTGTGCGGCCTCGGTCTCGCCAACCCGCTGGAGGCGGAGGGGCTGACGACGAAGTGGGCCATCGAACTGGTGTTCACGCCGATTCACGGCTTCGACCAGGCGGGAGACCTCGCCGGGCTCTTCTCCCGACCGCTCAACCGTCGCCTGAGGCTGAAACTATGAAGCTGACCGTCTGGACATACGAGGGCCCGCCCCATGTCGGCGCGATGCGGATCGCCACCGCGATGCGGGACACGCACTACGTGCTGCACGCGCCGCAGGGCGACACCTACGCCGACCTGTTGTTCACGATGATCGAGCGGCGCGACCATCGCCCGCCCGTCACCTACACGACCTTCCAGGCCCGCGACCTCGGCGCCGACACCGCGGACCTGTTCCGGCAGGCCTGCCTCGACGCGGTGGCGCGGTATCGGCCCAAGGCGCTGCTGGTGGGGGCCTCCTGCACGGCGGAGCTCATTCAGGACGACCCCGGCGGGCTCGCCGAAGGCATGGACCTGCCGGTGCCCGTGATCCCGCTGGAGCTGCCGAGCTACCAGAAGAAGGAGCACTGGGGCGCGTCGGAGACCTTCTACCAGATCGTGCGCCGGCTGGCCGGGCCGGTGGAGCGCACGCCCGGCGGGCCGCGCTGCAACATCCTCGGCCCCTGCGCGCTCGGCTTCCGGCACCGCGACGACCTCAAGGAGATCACGGGGCTGCTGACGCGGCTGGGCGTGACGGTGAACGTCGCCGCGCCGCTCGGGGCCTCTCCGGAGGACATCGCGCGGCTGGCGGACGCGGACTTCAACGTCGTGCTCTACCCCGAGATCGCCGATACGGCGGCGCGCTGGCTTGAGAAGACCCACGGCCAGAAGCGCACCACCGTCGTGCCCATCGGCGTCGGCGCGACGCGCGACTTCATCGCGGAGGTGGCGGCGCTCGCGGGCGTCGACGCCTCGGCGCTGCTCGCCGACGAGCCGACCAACATGCCGTGGTGGACGCGCTCGGTGGACAGCACCTACCTGACGGCCAAGCGCGTCTTCGTGTTCGGCGACGCGACCCACGCCGTCGCCATGGCCCGCGTCGCGGCCGAGGAGATGGGTTTCGAGGTGGTCGGCCTCGGCTGCTACAACCGCGAATTCGCCCGCGACGTGCGCGCCGCCGCCGAGCGCCTCGGCGTCGAGGCGCTGATCTCCGACGACTATCTGGAGATCGAGGAGGCCATCCAGCGTCTCCAGCCCGAGATGGTGATGGGCACCCAGATGGAGCGCCACATCGCCAAGCGGCTGGGCCTGCCCTGCGCGGTGATCTCCGCGCCCGTCCATGTGCAGGACTTCCCCGCGCGCTATGCGCCGGTGATGGGCTTCGAGGGCGCCAACGTCCTCTTCGACACGCTGGTGCATCCGCTGGTGATGGGGCTGGAGGAGCACCTGCTCACCATGTTCCGCGACGACTTCGAGTTCCACGACGGCGCCGGCCCCTCGCATCTGCACGGCGGCGCCCCGCGGACGGAGCGGCCGTCGGAAGCCGAGGCGCCCGAACCCGTCGCGGCGGCGCCCGTCGCGCCGCAGGCGGCGATGGCGGCGCCGGTCGACTCGGAGATCCGCTGGACCGCGGACGCCGAGAAGGAGCTGAAGAAGATCCCGTTCTTCGTGCGCGGCAAGGCCCGGCGCAACACCGAGGCCTATGCCGCGATGCGCGGCGTGACCGCCATCGACGTGGAGACGCTCTATGACGCCAAGGCCCACTATGCGCGCTGAGGCTCCCAGGCCGACCGGCGCGCCGGCGCCGCTGCGGCTCTGTCTCATCTCGCTCGACAACCATCTCGGCGCCGCCGTCGACCGGGCGCAGGCCGCGCTCGACGCCGAGGGCGCCGGCGTCGTGGTGACGGCGCATGCGGCGTCGGACTGGGCGGCGAACCCGCAGGCGCTGCACGACGCGCGCGAGGCCGTGGGCCGCGCCGACATCGTCGTCGCCTCGATGATGTTCCTCGACGAGCACATCCAGATGATCCGCCCGGCGCTGGAGGCCCGAAGGCCCGATTGCCGCGCCATGGTCGGCGTGATGTCGGCCGGCGAGATCGTGAAGCTCACCCGGCTCGGCCGGATGGACATGAGCGTCGAGCAGACCGGGCCGCTGGCGATGCTCAAGCGCCTGCGCGGCAAGCCGAAGCCGGGCGGCGGCGGCTCGTCGGGCGCCGGGCAGATGAAGATGCTGCGGCGCCTGCCGAAGATCCTGAAATACATCCCCGGCAAGGCGCAGGACCTGCGCGCCTACTTCCTGACGATGCAGTACTACCTCGCCGGCTCCGACGAGAACGTCCTGAACATGATCCGGTTTCTCGTGGGCCGCTACGGCGGCGCGCCGATGCTGGAGAAGGCCGCGCAGGCGCCGCAGGACTACCCCGACATCGGCGTCTATCACCCCGACCTCAAGGGCCGCATGGCCGAGACGGTCGACGCGCTGCCGAAGGGCGGAAGCGCGGGCGTGGTGGGGCTGCTGGTGATGCGGGCCTATGTGCTCTCGGGCGACGCCCGGCACTACGACGGCGCGATCCGGGCGCTCGAGGCGAAGGGGCTGCGGGTGATCCCGTGCTTCGCGAGCGGCCTCGACCAGCGCCCGGCCATCGAGGCGTTCTTCATGAAGGACGGCCGGCCGGTGGTGGACGCGGTGGTCTCGCTCACCGGCTTCTCGCTGGTCGGCGGCCCGGCCTACAACGACGCGAGGGGCGCGGAGGAGATGCTGGCGCGGCTCGACGTGCCCTATCTCGCCGCGCACGCGCTGGAGTTCCAGACGCTCGAGGCCTGGCGCGACGGCGCGCGGGGGCTGACGCCGGTCGAGGCGACGATCATGGTCGCCATCCCCGAGATCGACGGCGCGACCGGGCCGATCGTGTTCGGCGGTCGCTCGGCGGGGCTGAACGGCCATTGCCACGGCTGCGCCCGCGAATGCGACTTCACCGGGTCTGAGCCGCGCGCGATGCACGCCTGCGCCGAGCGCGCCGAGGTGCTGGCCGCGCGCGTCGACCGGCTGATCCGGCTGCGCCGCACGGCGCGGGCGGAGCGGCGCATCGCGATCACGCTCTTCAACTTCCCGCCGAACGCCGGGGCGACGGGGACGGCGGCCTATCTCTCGGTCTTCGAGTCGCTCTTCAACACCATGAAGGCGCTCAAGGAAGCCGGTTATTCGGTGGAGGTTCCCGCCACCGTGGACGCGCTGCGCGCCGAGGTGCTGAAGGGCAACGCCGAGCGCTTCGGCGCCGACGCCAACGTCCATGCGCGCATCTCCGCCGAGGACCATGTGCGCCGCGAGCCGCATCTGGAGCAGATCGAGGCGCAATGGGGCCCGGCGCCGGGCCGCCAGCTCACCGACGGGCGCGACATCTTCGTGCTGGGCCGCCAGTTCGGCGCCGTCTTCGTCGGCGTGCAGCCGGGCTTCGGCTACGAGGGCGACCCGATGCGGCTGCTCTTCGAGCGCGGCTTCGCGCCGACCCACGCCTTCAGCGCCTACTACCGCTGGCTGCGCGAGGACTTTTCCGCCCACGCGGTGCTCCATTTCGGCACCCATGGCGCGCTGGAGTTCATGCCGGGCAAGCAGGCGGGGCTTTCCGGCGACGACTGGCCCGACCGGCTGATCGGCGACCTGCCGAACTTCTACCTCTACGCCGCCAACAACCCCTCCGAGGGCGCGCTGGCGAAGCGGCGCGGCGCGGCGACGCTCATCAGCCACCTGACGCCGCCGCTGGCGGCCGCGGGCCTCTATCGCGGGCTGCTCGACCTCAAGGCCTCGCTCGACCGCTGGCGCGCCACGCCGCCGGAGCAGGCGCATGAGCGCGTCGATCTCGCCGAGCTGATCCAGGCGCAGGCCGCGGCGGTGGACCTCGCCGAGCTTGAGCCCGTCTGGGCCGACGCCGAGGCGGAGGTGACGGCGCTCGGGCCGAAGCTGCTCGACGTGGAGTACGCGCTGATCCCGCACGGCCTGCACGTCGTGGGCCGGCCGGCGAGCGAGGCGGCGCGCACCGACATGCAGACGGCGGTGGCAGAGGCGGCGCGCGCCGCGCAGCCCCCCGCGCCCATCGACGCGCAGCCCGCCCCCCATGCGCCG
>CAYGUQ010000177.1:0-8082 GCA_964352995.1 uncultured Rhodobacterales bacterium | reverse complement strand
CCGGGAACGGAGCGCCAGGGTGCTGGATGCCGACGAACATCGTGCGCTTGTCCGACGACCAGGTGAGACCGGTCACCTCGGAGCCGTTGGGGCCCGTCAGGAAGCGGCGGATCTCGCCGGTCGCGGGGTCGCCGGCGAGCATCTGGTTGTTGCCCATCCCGGCGAAGTCGCCCTCGTTGCTGTCGTCGCCGTCGGTCTGGATCCAGATCAGCCCGGTGCTGTCGATCATCATCCCGTCCGGCGAGTTGAACAGGTTGCCGGCGTTGATGTTGGCGGTGCCGGCGTAGGGCCCCTCGGCGTGCACGGTCGGGTTGCCGGCCATGACGTAGAGATCCCACTCGAAGGACGTCGCCGCATGGTCGCCGCCGCGCGGGCGCCAGCGCACGATCTGGCCGTAATTGTTCAGTTCGCGCGGGTTCGGAGCGTTGACCGTCATCGGGTCGCCGCCGGCGTTGGTCCGCACCGCGCCGCTGTCGGTCGTGGCGCCGCGGCGGCTGTTGTTGGTGAGGCAGCAGTAGGCTTCCGGCGAGGCCGGGTTGACCGCGATCCACTCGGGCCGGTCCATCGTCGTGGCCCCGACCTTGGAGCCCGCGGTCCGGGTGAAGATGGCGATCTCGGCGGCCGACATGCCCGTCGCCTCAGGGGTGAGCGCCACCCACTCGCCGGTCAGGTCGTCGTGGAAGACCGCCACGTAGAGCTGGCCATCGCTCAGGAGCGTCGAGGTGTCGCCGCCCGGCGTGTACACGTCGCGGGAGACCCACTTGTACATGAACTCGCCGCGCTCGTCGTCGCCGAGGTAGACGACGACGCGGCCGTCCGGCGCCACGACGCTCGCCGCGTTCTCATGCTTGAAGCGGCCGAGCGCGGTGCGCTTCACCGGGGTCGAGGCGGCGTCGGTGGGGTCGATCTCGACGATGTAGCCGGCGCGGTGCGGCTCGTTGGGGTTCTTCGAGACGTCGAAGCGGGCGTCGAAGGCGTGATAGTTGTAGTCGAAGCCCTTCTCGTTGATGCCGTAGCGCTTGTAGCCGGCGGCGACCACGGCGTCCTCCGGCAGCCCGGCGGTCGAGCCGAAGTAGCCGTTGAAGTTCTCCTCGCAGGTCAGGTAGGTGCCCCAGGGCGTCCGGCCCGAGCCGCAGTTGTTCATGGTGCCGAGCGACTGCGTTCCGGTCGGGTCCGCCTCGGTCTTGAGCAGGTCGTGGCCGGCGGCGGGGCCGTCGATCAGCATCGGCGTGAGGTGCGTGATGCGGCGGTTGAAGGGGCTGTCGACGACGACCGACCAGCCGTCTTCGCCCTCGCGCAGCTCCATCACGCTCACGCCCTGCAGCCGCTGGAGCGTGCGGACGTCGTCAAGGGACGCGGGCAGGCCGTCGGCGGTGTGCGGCAGGTTGATGTCGTTGTTGGTGTACTCGCTGTTGACGACGAGGATCTCGCGGCCGCTGACGTTGAAGAGCTCCATGCCGTCGGTGTTCTCGCCCATCACCCGGTCGGCGCCCTCGGCGGGCACGCCCTTGGCGGGATCGAACGCCGGCGCGTCGGAGAAGAGCGGGTCGCCCCAGCGCACCAGCACGTTCCAGCTGTAGCCGGCCGGCACATGGACCGTGCCGTCGGTCTGCGGCGCCAGCTGCTCGAAGGCGAAGCGCGAGGTCTGCCGGGCGAGGGCGCTCGTGCCGCGCAGCAGCTCTCCCCCCATGACCGCGGCGCCGGAGCCGAAGGCCAGCGCGCCGCCGAGGAAGCCGCGGCGACCGATGGCGCGCTCCACCACGCGGTCGAAATCCTGCACCTCGGGCCGCGGAAAGTTCAGTTCGTCCCACTCGTCTGCGGATAGCTTGATCTGGCTGTCGGTCATGGCTCGCTCCACGGCGCAGGTTGCACGACGAAGTTCCGGTCTCGCCGGTATTCGTCGCTCATTATCCAGTTGTCGGCGATAGTTTTGTGTCGGCACGATGCGACCCGTCGCCTCTGCAGGAGCATCTTGCGGTCACGATAGCGCGAGCGCGGTCGCGCCGTCGCCATCCTTGTCGAACCGTCGCCCGGCGCGGCCGGCCGCACCCTAGGGCCGCCGGCGCGTGCGCCGGCGCCGCTGCGGAACAGGCGCCGGATCGCGCCGGCCATCCTGCGCCTGCATCGGGGCCTGCGGCCGATACGCGTCGGGTTCGCAGAAGGCCTGGCTCCGGCGGTAGGATTCGAACCTACGGCCGTCCGATTAACAGTCGGATGCTCTACCACTGAGCTACGCCGGATCAGGTTGGAGCGTGCTATCAAAGCCCGGGGAGCGCGTCCAGACCTCTCGGACGTCAGGCGCCGCCGAATCTGGCGTCGCGTTCGCGCTCCTCGCGGCGAACAGGGCGGAACCCCCATTTCTGGTAGGTCGGCAGGGCGCGCGGGTGATCGAGGCTGCAGGTGTTGACGGTGAGGCGGTCGATCGGCTCGGCCCACGCCATGTGCACGCCCTCGCCGAGCAGCCAGTCGCCCAGGCCGCGCCCGATCATCTCCGGCGCCAGCCCGAAATAGGAGATGTCGCAGACGCGGGGGTCGCGGAAGTCGAGCATGATGAAGCCCGCCGGCCAGCCCGCCGAATAGGCCACAAAGAGGCGCACCGCCTCGTCCTGCAGGAAGGCGGCCAGATCCTCCTCAGGCGCGTCATGGAGGTCGGTCCAGTGGTGGTCCCGGCCCACCACGTCGTAGAGGTAGCGGAAGAAATGCGTCGGCGGCGCCTCGGCGCGCAGCAGCGAGAGGCCCCGCAGCAGGGGAGGGCGCGCGCGCGGCCGCTCCGGCCTTTCGCTCATTTCGAGCCAGGTGACGGTGTAGCGCAGGCGCGCCCCGTTCATCGTTCGACCGGCAGGTCCGGGAACGCGCCCCACTCGGCCCAGGAGCCGTCGTAGACCGCGGTCATCCGCGCGCCTGCGCGCATCTGGGCGAGGCTGAGGATGCAGGCCGTGACGCCCGATCCGCAGCTGTTGACGATGGGGCGGCCGAGGTCGACGCCGGCTGCCGCGAAGACGGCCCTCAGTTCGTCGGGCGACTTCATCTCGCCGGTGTCGCGGAGCACGTCGCGGTAGGGCACGTTCAGCGATCCGGGGATGTGACCGGCGCGCAGCCCCGGGCGGGGCTCGGGCTCCTCGCCGCGGAAGCGGGCGGCGGAGCGGGCGTCCACGATCTGCTCGCCGCCGAGCTTCACGGCGGCCGCGACCTGCGTGACGTCGCGCACGAGGCCCGCGTCGCGGCGCCCCGTGAAGTGGCGGTCGCGCGGCGTCGCGACGAGATCCTCCAGCGGGCGGTCCTCGGCGCGCCATTTCGGCAGGCCGCCGTCGAGCACCACGACGTCCTCATGGCCGAAGACGCGGAACATCCACCACGCGCGCGGCGCGGAGAACATCCCCGCGCTGTCGTAGACCACGACGCGGTGCCCGTCGCCCACGCCAAGACGGCGCACGCGGCTGATGAACTTCTCCGCCGGCGGCAGCATGTGGGGCAAGGGCGAGCTTGCGTCGGAGATGTCGTCGATGTCGAAGAACTGCGCGCCGGGGACATGCGCTTCGGCGAACTCCGCCCGCGGGTCGCGCCCCGCCGTCGGCAGGTGCCACGAGGCGTCGAGCACCCTCAGGTCCGGCGCGCCGAGGTGATCGGCGAGCCATTGCGTGGAGACGAGCAGCTGGGGGTCTTCGCTGGGCATGGGCAGGCTCTCGCAGGCGTCGGGCCTCAAGGGCTAGACCGGATGCGGCCCGCCATCAATGCCCGCGTGGCTTGCAGGCCCGGATCAGGGCGCCAGAAGCAGCGTCACGCGACGGTTCTGGCGGCCCTTCTTCTCGATCTTGCCCAGCGTGACGGGGCCGATCTCGCCGGTCGAACGCACATGCGTGCCGCCGCAGGGCTGGAGATCGATCGGCGCGGATGCGTCGCCGATGCGCACGAGCCTCACACGGCCCTGGCCGCGCGGCGGCTTGACCTTCATCGTCTTGACGAGGCCGGGGTTGGCGTCGAGCTCCGTCTCGTCGATCCACGCGTCCGAGACCGGATGGTCCGCGGCGATCATCTCGTTGAGCGCGGCCTCGATCGCGGCGGGGTCTTCGGGCGGTTCCGCGAGGTCGAAGTCGAGCCGACCCTTGCCGGCGGCGATCTGGCCCCCTGTCACGGGGGCGGGAACCGCCACGGAAAGCAGATGCAGCGCGGTGTGGCAGCGGCGATGGGCGGCGCGGAGCGCGCCGTCGATGCGCGCCGTGACGCGGGCGCCGAGGGGCGGCGGCGCGGCCCCTTCGGCGAGAACATGCGCCGCGCCGCCCTCGTGCTTCACCGCCGCCGCCACGGCGCAGGCGCCGCCGTCATGTTCGAGAACGCCGGCGTCGCCAGGCTGGCCGCCGCCTGCCGGGTAGAAGACCGTGCGGTCGAGCAGCACCGCGCCCTCGGGCGTGAACCCGGTCACGGTCGCATCGCAGGCTTCGAGATAGGCGTCCTGGAGGTGCAGGAGCACGGTCACGCCGCGTCGCCCTCGAAGACGGCGGGCAGCGGCGCGGCCGGGCCGTCCAGCCAGTCCGGAACGGGCAGGTTCTTGGACCGCAGGAAGGCCGGGTTCCACTGCCGCGACAGATAGCGGGTGCCATAGTCGCAGAGGATGGTCACGATGGTGTGGCCGGGCCCCATCTCCTTCGCCATGCGCACGGCGCCGGCGACGTTCACGCCGGAGGAGGCGCCGAGGCAGAGGCCCTCGTCCTTCAGCAGGTCGAACGTCACGCCGAGCGCATCGGCGTCGCCGATCTGGAAGGGCAGGTCGACGGACAGCCCCTCGAGATTGGCGGTGATGCGGCCCTGGCCGATGCCCTCGGTGATGGAGGAGCCCTCTGCCTTCAGTTCGCCATGGGCGTAGAAGTTGTAGAGCGCGGCGCCCATCGGGTCGGCGAGGCCGATCTTCACGCCCGCCTTGCGCTCCCGCAGCGCCATCGCGACGCCGGCGAGCGTGCCGCCCGAGCCGACGGCGCAGATGAAGCCGTCGACCGCGCCGTCGGTCTGCGCGAAGATCTCGGGGCCGGTCGTGTCGACATGGGCCTGCCGGTTGGCGACATTGTCGAACTGGTTCGCCCAGACGGCCCCGTTCGGCTCGCTGCGCGCCAGCGCCTCGGCGAGCCGCCCTGAGTATTTCACGTAGTTGTCGGGGTCGCGGTAGGGTTTCGCCGGCACCTCGACGAGCTGCGCGCCGGCGAGGCGCAGCATGTCCTTCTTCTCCTGGCTCTGCGTCTCGGGGATGACGATCACGGTGCGGAAACCCATGGCGGCGCCGACAAGCGCCAGGCCGATCCCCGTGTTGCCGGCCGTTCCCTCCACGATGACGCCGCCCGGCCGCAGCGAGCCGTCGGCTATGGCGTGGCGGATGATGGAGAGCGCCGCGCGGTCCTTGACCGACTGGCCGGGGTTCAGGAACTCCGCCTTCCCCCAGATTTCGCAGCCGGTCTCCTCGGAGGCCCGCTTGAGACGGATGAGCGGGGTGTTCCCGATCGCCGCCGGCATGTCCGCGTAGCGGCCGCCCGCCATGTGCTGCATGTTCTGACCCTCTCCCGAAGCGCGGCGCACTATAGAGGCCCGGGCCTGCGGCTCAAGTCGCGCCCCGCGGGCTTTCCTTTCGTCCCGCTTCTGCTACCTCCGCGGTCCGACGGGGCCTGCGGCGGGGGACGGTCGGGGGAAAGTGATCCGCCGGCGCGGCGCGAGCGTAGAATGACCTGGAAGATACACAGGCGGTGACGAAAATGCCTTTGGCGCATCCAACGCACGACATGCTCGCGGCCTACGCTTCCGGCGCGGCGTCGGACGGCGTGGCGCTGCTCGTCAGCGCTCATGCGACCTATTGCGGTCGGTGCCGCAGGGAGATCGCGCGGCTTGAGGCGGTGTCCGCAGCGGCGATGCGGTCGGAGCCGGCGTCGCCGCTCTCCGCCGATGCGCTCGGCTCGGTGATGGCGCGGCTGGACGTCGCGCCGGACGTCGAGGTCTGCGCGACGCCGCCGGTGCGCGACGCCATGCTGCCGGCGCCGGTGGCGGCGATTACGGGCCCCTATGGTTCGGTCCGCTGGCGCTTCGTGATGCCCGGCGTATCGCGCGCGGAGATCTCGCTGGGCGGCGACGAGGCGGTCAACCTTCTGCGCGTTCGGCCCGGCGCCGGCGTGCCCGCGCACACGCACACGCGGCAGGAGGCAACTCTTGTGCTCTGCGGCGCGTTGCGCGACCGCGGGCGGGTGTACGCGAAGGGCGACGTTGCGCTGGCGGGCGCCGACGACGACCACCATCCGCGCGCGGAACCCGGAGCGGACTGCGTGTGCCTTACGGTGCTGTCAGGTTCGCTCCGCTTCACCGGCACGTTCGGCCGAGCGCTGAACATTTTCGCGGAGTAGTCATGGACCTCACCCGACGCGCCATGATCGCCGGCGCGACCGCCGCCGTCGCGGCGCCGGCGCGCGCCGAGACGGCGGCGCGGCGCTTCACCATCCTGCGCGGCGACAGCGACGTCGGTCGCCACGAGATCGCGCTGACGCGGCAGGGCGACACGCTGAACGTCTCGATCGACGTCGAGATCGTCGTCCGCGTCCTCGGCATCGCCGCCTATCGCTACGAGATGACCAACCGCGAGGTCTGGCGCGGCGGGCTGCTGCAGTCCGTCGACTGCTCGGTGAACGACGACGGCGACCGCAAGCGCGTCGGCGCGACGCGCAGCGGCGACGGGATCGTCGTGGACGCGAGCTTCTATTCCGGGCCGGCCCCCAGCGAGATCGCGACGACGACCTATTTCACGCCGGATTTCCTGACGCGGCCGCGCTGGATGAGCACCGACAGCGGCGAGCTCTATGCGATGACCATCCGCCGGGACGGCGACGCAGCCGTGAAGACCGCCGCCGGTCAGGCGCAATGCGCGCGCTGGCGGGCGAGCAACGGGAGCGATTTCGACGTCGAGCTCTTCTACGACGCCAACGGCGAGTGGGCGTCCGTCGCTTTCGACGGGCGGGGAGAGCCCATCGTCTATGTTCCCGACAATCTCGACGGCCGGCTCGCGACGCTCTGGGCGGAGACCGCGTGAGCGTCTGGAGCCGGATCGCGCGGCCCGAGCAGGGCGAGGCCTGGGTCACCGGCGCCTCGGCGGGCATCGGGCGGGCGCTGGCGCTGGCGTTGGCGGATCGCGGCTGGGTCGTCAACGTCACCGCGCGCTCGGCTGTGGACCTCGAGGCGCTGGCGCAGGAGCGTCCGGGCCGCATCATCGCCCGACCCGGCGACGTCACGGATCGCGCGCGGATGGCGGAGATCGTCGCCGAGATCGAGGCGACGCGGCCCATTGCGCTCGCGGTGCTCAACGCCGGGCTCTATATTCCCATGCGGGCTCAGGAATTCGACGCCGCGGATGTGGAGAAGACCTTCGCGGTGAATGTCGGCGGCGTGGCCAACGGGCTGGACCCGCTGCTGAAGTCGATGATCGCGCGCCGGAGCGGCCATGTCGCGCTGACGGCCTCGGTCGCAGGTTTTCGCGGCCTGCCGCGCGCGGCGGCTTACGGCGCCACCAAGGCGGCGCTGATCGGCATGGCGGAGGCGCTGGCGTTCGACCTGATAGACCTCGGCGTCCGCATCTCGGTCGTGAACCCCGGATTCGTGAAGACCGAGGCGACTAGCGTCAACGACTTCGACATGCCGTTCGTGATGACGCCGGAGGACGCGGCGGCGCGCATCGTCAGGGGGTTGGAGCGGCCCGGCTTCGAGATCGCCTTTCCGACGCGCTTCGCGCTTATCCTGCGCGCGCTGGGGATGCTGCCGAACCGGGCGTATTTCTACGTGATGCGCAAGGCGATGGGCTGGGACGCGTCGGTGAGCTGACCCTCGCCTGCGACCTCCGGCGCGTCCTGCGTCTCTCTCCCTTTCCGCCTGGCCGCGGGCCCCGGGAAACCCGCGATGACGGCGCCCGCCGCCTGCATGGGGAGCGCGAGGGCCGCGAGGGGCTCGACCTTCGGGGTCGAAAGCTCCCGTGACCGCGTATCGAGCAGCGCGACCGCGGCCTGCGAAACCGAGAGCCCCTGAACAAGCGCCGCCGAGCTGACGCCGCCATCGGGCGGCCGCATA